>JBAVNO010000023.1:0-16608 GCA_049691095.1 Alphaproteobacteria bacterium
TGGTGAAGGTGTCGTCGCCCAGATCTTCGAGCAGCAGGAATCCGTTCTCGATGTCGCGCCCCAGGATGTCCGGGGCGCTGTAGCCCAGCGCGCGCAGACTCTCGTCGACCAGGATATAGGGCCGGACATTCTCGTGCTGGGGCGGCGCATCCATCAGGACCGCGCTGCGGCCTTTCTCGCGCACGCGCTCGTAGCGGCGGAAGCTGGCGTCGCCCGCGAGCTTCTCGCGTTTCGCGTTCTTCCACCCGCAGCGTTGCAGAAAGGCGTTTATCGCGCCGTCGCGCTCAGCCATGGGCGCCCGATCCCAACACCGGCACCGGTTCCGGCGCCAACTCCGGCACCAGCTCCGAGAGGCGCTGTGCCCAGGCGCCGCTTCCCCGCACGACGGCGCGCCGGCGTTCGCCGTCCAGGAGCTCGAGCCGAATGTCGAGCCGTTCCGCCGGCAGAAGGGAGCCCAGCCGCTCCGGCCACTCGATCAGCGAGACCGCCGCGGCGAACGCCTCCTCGATGCCGAGCTCATAGGCGTCCTCGGCGCGTTCCAGACGGTAAAGATCGAAATGCCACACCGACATGCCGGGAAAATCGTAGGCCTGGACCATGGTGAACGTCGGGCTCGGGACTTCTTCCGCCGGGTATCCCGTCAACGCCGCCAAGGCGTTGATGAAGGCCCGCGCGAGGGTCGTCTTCCCCGCCCCCAGGCCGCCCGAAAGGGCGATGACGTCACCCCGACGGACCCGCGCCGCCAGCAATCTTGCCAGCGCTTGCGTCGCGGCGAGGTCGGGCAGGTCGAGCACGAGCTCGGGCTCTTCGGTCCGGGTCGGCGCCATCCCGTGCCTTTGTAGCCTCGCGGCGCCTTCGCGCGCAACTCTCGCCGATGGCGGCCCCGCAGCCGGGCCGATGGCCGGGCGATGGGGGTTGAACCGGGCGGTTCCGGCGGTCATGCTTGGAGCCGCCGAAGGAGACCCCGGGACACAATGTCGAACCCAGAACTGCGAACCGATGTCGTGGTCGTCGGCGCCGGGCCGGTGGGCCTGTTCGCCGTGTTCGAGTGCGGCATGCTGCGGATCAAATGCCATGTGGTGGACGCGCTGGAATCGGCCGGCGGCCAATGCAGCGCGCTTTATCCCGAAAAGCCCATCTACGACATCCCCGGATATCCCGTGATCGCGGCCACGGAGCTGGTCGCCAAATTGAGCGAGCAGGCCGCCCCGTTCGAGCCCGTGTACCACTTCTCCCAGACGGTGGAGCGCATCGCGCGGGGACCGGACGGGCGATTTGCGGTCGAAACCTCGAAGGGCACGCGGATCGACGCCCGGGCCATCCTGATCGCGGCCGGCGTGGGGGCGTTCGGGCCCAACCGGCCGCCCATCCCGGGCATCGAGGCCTTCGAGGGCAAGAGCGTCTTCTACCTGGTCAAACGGCGCGACGACCACCGGGGCAAGCGCGTGGTCATCGCCGGCGGCGGCGATTCGGCCGTGGATTGGGCGCTGTCGCTCGCCGAGGTCGCCGCGAAGGTCATGGTTGTGCACAGGCGGCCCAAGTTCCGGGCCGCGCCCGACAGCGCGGCGAAGCTGACCCGGCTCGCCGCCGAGGGCGCGATCGAGCTCATCGTCCCTTACCAGCTGGCGGGGCTTTCGGGCACGGAGGGCCGCATCAAGGAGGTGATCGTCACGAGCCTCGAGGGGGAAGAGAAGCGGCTTGCGGCCGACGTGCTGCTGCCATTCTTCGGTCTGGCCATGAGCCTGGGACCGGTCGCCGACTGGGGCCTCAACCTGGAGCACAACCGGGTAACGGTGGACCCGGCGACGTGTGCCACGAACGTGGACGGCATCTTCGCGGTCGGCGACATCGCCACCTATCCGGGCAAGCTGAAGCTCATCCTGTCCGGCTTCGCCGAGGCGGCCCTGGCGGCGCACGCGATTTACCCGCTGGTGCACCCGGACCAGGAACTCCACTTCGAATATTCGACGACGACGGGCGTTCCGGGACGAAAATGACGGCGCCCGGCGCCCCCGCCGTTCAGTGAAGCAGGGCCGCGGCCGCGGCCTTTTCACCCACCGCCAGCGTCGGCAGGTAGCACGTGACCTTGGTGCCCTCGTTGGGGGCCGATTCCAACGTGACCCTGCCGCCGTGGAGCTCGATGAAGCTTTTCACCAGCGACAGGCCGAGGCCCGCGCCCGCGGGCCGCGCCTGTCCCGCCTGGCCGCGCACGAATTTCTCGAACACCCGCTCGTGCTCTTCCTTGGACACGCCGATCCCGGTGTCGGCGACCGAGAGGAGAACCGCGTCGGCCTCGCGGCGCGCCGAAACCGTGATGGTGCCGCCCGCGGGCGTGAACTTGATCGAGTTGCTGATGAGGTTGAACATGGCCTGCCTCAGCCGCCTCTGGTCGGCGTAGACCGTGCCGATGTTGGGCGAGCAGTCGAATTCCAGGGTGAGGTCGTTGTTGCGGGCGCGCTCGCGCGTCAGGCTCAAGACGCTCACCAGCATCGAATAGACGTCGACGGTGCCGAGCTCGAGCGCCATGTAGCCGGCCTCGATGGTGGCAAGGTCGATGATGTCGTTGATGAGAAGCAAGAGCGCCTGCGAGGCCTCGAGCGTGCCCTTCGCGTAGTCCTTCTGGCGGGGATTGAGCTTGCCGAAATACTCGTTCTTCAGGATCTCGGAGAATCCGATGATGGTGTTGAGCGGCGTGCGCAGCTCGTACGAAACGTTGGCGATGAATTCGGACTTCAGGCGCGATGCGGTTTCCAGCGCCTGATTGCGCTCGCGCAGCGCCTGTTCGACGCGGTAGCGATCGGTGGCCTCGACGTACCGCAGCAGCAGGTTTCCGTCGGGCAGCGGCACCGCGGCCACTTCCAGAATCGACCCGTCGCTGCGCTCCAGTCGGCCGCTTTGGGCCTTGGCTTCTATCACCTGGTCGATGAGGGTCTTGCGCGCGGCGGCCCACGCTTCCTCGCTTTCGACGTCGTAGAAGTCCCGTATGGCTTCGACCAGCGCCGAGACGTGGGGTTCGTTGACGAGTTGCTCGGGCGCGAGTTTCCAGATCCGCGCATAGCCCGGGTTGCTGAGCTTCAGCCTGCCGTCGCCGCCGAAGACGGCGACCCCTTCATACAGATTGTCCAGCGTCTCGCGCTGCACCGCGATCAGAGTGTTGTAGGACCGTTCCAACGCGAGCTTGTCGGTGACATCGTCATAGGTGAACAAGAGGCCGCCGAAGGGATGGGGCACCATCCGCATGCGAAGCGTGGTCTCGTCGGGAAGATGGAGGAGCTCCTCGTGCGGCTCGATCAGCGTATTGAAGAGGCGCATCTGGGAGTCCTTGAAGGCGCGGAAATCCGCGAATTCCGGCAGGCGGCGCTTTTCCCGCTGCGCTTCGAGCACGTCGCCGAGCTCGGGCCCGGACCGCAGCCAGGGCTCGTCCAGACGCCACAGCCGCCGGTACGCGGTGTTGAAGAACCGCAGCCGGCGGTCGGCCCCGTACAGCGCGACGGCGGTGGGCAGATGTTCGAGCACGTTGCCGTGGGCCGCGATCTCGCGCGAGAGATCGGCCTGCACCTTTTCGAGATCGGTGAAATCCATCGCGAACCCCACCATCTCGCCCGCGAATCCGTCGCCCGAGAGCGGGACCTCGACAAACTCGAACAGCCGGCGCATGCCGTCGATCACGATGTGGTGGCTTTCGGACTGCGACAGGCCCGTGAGGAGCGCGCGCTCGGCCAGGGCCCGGCCGCGGTCCGCGATGACGGTTTCGGCGATCTCCTGCTGTTCGCGCACCGCCGTCTCGGGATCGCTTTCGATGGCCTTGCCGTAGGCGCGGTTGCAGAAGGCGAGACTGAGGTCCGGACTCCTGAGCCAGGCGGGGATGGGGAGCGCGTCGAGCAGAGCCCGGAGCTGGTCGCGCTCGCCGGAGGCGGCGTCGATCTCGCGCCGGAGCCGGAGCGTCTCGGCCACGAAGCGGCTCATGTCGCGGAACCAGACGAGATCGGCGGCCGGCTTATCGTCGGCGCCCACCGCCCGCACCCCCATGACACGCAGGCTGTAGGCGGCTCCGCCGGCCTCGGGAACGAGCGGCAACAGCAGATCGAAGCCGATGCCCCGTTCCCGCAAGGCCGTCAGCGCGGCGGCGAATTCGGCGCGATATTCGGGGGCGAAACGGTCGCGGATGGCCTCTGGCGACGGCGCGGTTTCGGGTCCGAGCCGCAGCAGCGACCGCAGGCGCGGCGAGGAGCTTTCCACGCCGGCCACGAGGTCCCAGAGGTAATAGCCGTCCGGCGAAGCGGCGAGCGCATCCCTGAGCCGCGCCGACAAGGCGCCGGCGCGTTCGTGCTCGCGCACCAGCCGCGAGAACCGCACCCAGAACGCGGAGACGAGCAGGACAAGGAGGGCGATTCCGGTGGCGAGCACCACGATCCGCGGATCGCGCACCGCCGCCTCGAGCGACCCCCAATCGACGGCAAGCCGATCGGGCAACCGCCAATCCCAATGGCGCGGATCGAGCGCCTGCCAATCGAACGAACCCCAGTCGATGGCGCGAAAGTCCATGGACCGGAAGTCGAGGGACCCGAAGGCCATGGCGCGAAAGTCGATGGTGCGAATGCCGGACGCGGCCGCAAGCCACGCCTGCGACCCCAGACCAAGACCGCCTGGATCCAATCCCCCCAGCGTCGGAATCATCCCTATGCCAGACGCCCCGCTCACGGTGGGGGAAGTGTAAGCGGCAATGCCGCCGGTAACAAGGCGAAGCGGCCCTAGGGCGGCACCCCCGGGCCAGGATGGCGGATCGCGGCCGGGCCGCCCGTCAGTAGCGGTAATATTCGGGCTTGTAAGGCCCCTCCGGGGGCACGCCGATATACTTCGCCTGTTCCGGCGTGAGCTTCGTCAGCTTCACGCCGAGCCGCCCGAGATGGAGTCGCGCCACCTTCTCGTCGAGGTGCTTGGGCAGCACGTAGACCTTGTTCTCGTATCTGCCGTGGTTGGTCCAGAGCTCGATCTGCGCCAGCACCTGATTGGTGAACGAGGCGCTCATGACGAAGCTGGGGTGGCCCGTGGCGCAGCCCAGGTTCACGAGCCGCCCCTTGGCGAGAACGATGAGGCGCTTGCCGTCGGGGAATTCCACTTCGTCGACCTGCGGCTTGACCTCGTGCCATTGGAAATTCTTCAGGGCCGCAATCTCGATCTCGCTGTCGAAATGGCCGATGTTGCAGACGATGGCGCGATCCTTCATGCGGCGCATGTGGTCGAGCGTGATCACGTTGCAGTTGCCCGTGGCGGTGACGAAGATGTCGCCGCGCGCCGCCGCCTCGTCCAGGGTGGTGACTTCGTAGCCTTCCATGGCCGCCTGCAGGGCGCAGATGGGGTCGATCTCGGTGATCAGCACCCGCGCGCCCTGGCCGCGCATGCTGTCGGCGCAGCCCTTGCCGACGTCGCCGTAGCCGCAGACGACCACCGCCTTGCCCGCCACCATCACGTCGGTCGCGCGCTTGAGGCCGTCGATCAGGCTTTCGCGGCAACCGTAGAGATTGTCGAATTTCGACTTGGTGACCGAGTCGTTGACGTTGATGCTGGGCACCTTGAGCGCGCCGGTCTTCGCCATCTCGTAGAGGCGATGCACGCCGGTCGTGGTTTCCTCGGACAGTCCGCGCACGTCTTTGAGCAGCTCGGGGTATTTCTGGTGCATGACCTGGGTCAGGTCGCCGCCGTCGTCGATCAGCATGTTGGGATGCCAGCCGTTCGGGCCTTCGATGGTCCGGTCGATGCACCACCAATATTCGTCCTCGGTCTCGCCCTTCCAGGCGAAGACCGGCACCCCGGCGGCCGCCATCGCCGCCGCCGCGTGGTCCTGCGTCGAGAAGATGTTGCACGAGCTCCACCGGATCTCGGCCCCCAGCGCCTTCAGTGTCTCGATCAGCACCGCGGTCTGGATCGTCATGTGCAGGCAGCCGGTGATGCGCGTGCCCTTGAGCGGCTTCTTGCCCCCGTATTCCGCCCGCAGCGCCATCAGGCCCGGCATCTCGGTCTCGGCGATCGTGATCTCGCGCCGGCCCCAGTCGGCCAGCTTGATGTCGGCGACCTTGTAATCCGTGGTGGATGCCATGCTTTTCTCCTGGCCGCGGGGCCTGAACGTGAGAGGGGTGGCTCGGACCGGCGCCCGAGACCGGCGCCCGAGACCGGCGCCCGAGACCGGCGCCCGGCACGGGCATATAACAATCACCGCCGGCCGCGGCAATACATAAACAACGCGCTCTGTGAAGGCCGCGTTAACTGTGCCGGGCCCCGGCCTCAGGCCAGGGCGCTGAAGTCGTCGAGCAAGGCGGCGATGCGTCCGGAATCGGACTGTTCCATGATGATCCGGGCGCGCCTTGCGGCTTCGGCCAGGTCGATACTGCGAATCCGTTGCTTGATCCGCGGCAGGTTCGCCGGCGCCATCGAGAGGTCGCGCACGCCGAGCCCGAGCAGGAGCGGCGTGAACCTGGCATCGCCCGCGGTCTCGCCGCACACGCTGACGGGGATGCCGGCCCGATTCCCCGCCTCGACCGCGAATTGGATGAGCCGCAGCACCGCCGGATGAAGGGGGTTGTAGAGGTGGGCCACCTGCTCGTCGCTGCGGTCGATCGCCAGCGCATACATGGTGAGATCGTTGGTGCCGATGGCGAAGAAATCCGACACTTCGGCCAGCGCATCGGCCGAAAGCGCCGCGCCCGGGGTCTCGATCATGGCGCCCAGCGGCGGCAAGGGATCGGATATCGGCACCTTGCGCCGGCGCAATCTTCGCGCCACCGCATGCATGATCTCGCGCACCTCGCGCATCTCGCCCGGCGTCGAGATCATGGGGAGCAGGATGCGCAGCGGCCCGTGCGCGCCGGCCCGCAACATCGCCGCCAGCTGCGCCTCGAGAAGCTTGGGCACCTTCAGCGACAGCCGGATCGCGCGCAGCCCCAGGGCCGGATTGCCGGAGCTTCCGATATGCTCGTCGAGCGAGACCGCGAGCTTGTCGCCGCCCACGTCCAGCGTGCGCACCGTGACGCTGCGGCCGCCCATGGCCTCGACCACGCCCTTCAGCTCGCGATACTGCTCCTCCTCGCTCGGCAGGTCGTCGCGGTTCATGTACATGAACTCGCTGCGCAGCAGCCCGATCCCGGCCGCTCCCACCTGGTTCAGATAGTCGAGCTCGCGCGGCAGCTCGATGTTGGCGTTGAGCTTGATCTGCACGCCGTCGCGGGTCACCGCCGGAAGGCTGCGCAGACGCGCCAGCTGTCGGTGGGCGCGACGCAGCCCTTCGCGAATGCCCTCGAACTCCTCCATCGTCGCGGGCGTGGGATTGATGATGATGCGGCCGCGCCGGCCGTCGACCACCACGATGTCGCCGTTCTCGACGCCGGTGATCAGTCCGGTCATGCCCATGACCGCCGGCAGGCCCAGCGCCCGGGCCATGATCGCGGTGTGGCCCTCGGCGCCGCCCAACACGGTGGCAAAGCCGGCGATCCGGCGCGGGTCGAGCAGCGCGGTGTCGGCCGGGCTCAGCTCTTCGGCGATGAGAACGCAGCCCTTGGGCAGGGCGGTGAACGGGTGGTGACGGTCCTTGGTGAGGCTGCGCACCAGCCTCGCGCCCACCTCGCGGATGTCCTCCATGCGGGCGGCCAGATAGGCGTCGTCCATGGCGGCGAAGCCCCGGGCGATGACCGAAATTTCCGCCTGAACCGCGGCCTCGGCGTTGACGGACTCGGCGGCGATGCGGCGCTCGACGCCGCGCATGAGGCGCGAGCCCATCAGCATGTGCAGATGGGCGTCAAGCAGATAGCCGAGCTCCTCGGCGGTCGCCGCGGGCAGCCCCTTCACCTTGGCCTTGAGATTCTGGATCTGGCGGCGCGTGCGCGCCACCGCTTCGCGGAAGCGGCTGAGCTCCGCCTCGATGTCCTTTTCCTCGACCCGGTATTCCGGCACTTCGACCGCGCCAGCCTCGCGCACATAGGCGGGCCCGATGGCGATCCCCGGCGAGACGCCGAGCCCTTCGAACACCCGCTCCATGCGCGCCGACCATCCCTCGGCCGGTTCCGCCGGGCCGCAAGAGGATGGTCCGGGCGAAGCCCCCGTCTTGGAGCGCTTGGTGCCGTCCGAATCGCGCTTACTCTTCATCGAACTTGCCCTGGATCAGCCGTTCCAACGCGTCCACCGCTTCCTCCGCCTGGATCCCGCGCGCCCGGATCACGATTTCCGACCCCGGACCGGCGGCCAGCATCATCAGCCCCATGATGGAGATGCCGGACACCTCGGTCCCGTTGCGCTCCACGGTGATGTCGGCCCGGTACTGCGCCGCGAGTTTCACGAATCGCGCCGCCGCGCGCGCGTGCAGGCCGCGCCGGTTGACGACGGTCACGGCCCGCTTGATCTCCTGCCGCACGCCGGGAGCCGCGGACCCGAACGCCTTCCTCACTTTTGCTCCTCCAGCAACCCGGAGGCGATGTTGATGTACTTGCGGCCGGCCTTGGCCGCGTTGTGCACGGCGGTGGCCAGCGGTTCGTTTTCGCGCACCGTCGCCAGCTTGATCAGCATGGGCAGGTTCACGCCCGCGAGCACCTCGACCTTGGGGTTATCCATGATCGAGATCGCGAGGTTGGACGGCGTGCCGCCGAACATGTCGGTGAGCAGCACGACGCCCTCTCCCTCGTCCACCTTCTCGACGCAATCCAGGATGTCCTTGCGGCGCTGCTCCATGTCGTCGTCGGGGCCGATGCAGACGGCGCGGATGTTGCGCTGGGGCCCGACCACATGCTCCAGCGCCGCGACGAATTCGGCGGCGAGGCGTCCGTGAGTGACCAAGACCATTCCAATCATGGCGGAATCCCTAATCCGAGTTTACGGGGCCGCGTGCCGGTCGATGTCGCGATGCTGCACAGTGACGCGTTGGCCCCGCTCTTTCAACCAGGAAGCCAGCGTCTCGGCCACGAAAACGGAGCGATGGCGGCCCCCGGTGCACCCGATGGCGATGGTGAGATAGCTTTTCCCCTCGCGCTCGAAGCGCGGCAGCAAAGGCGCCAACAGCGACGTGACGCCGGAAAGAAACGGCGTGAACCCCGGGTCGTCGGCGATGAACCGCGCCACCTTCTTGGACTGGCCGGTGAGCGGCTGAAGCGCGGGTTCGTAATGGGGATTGGCAAGGAAACGAACGTCGAACACCAGATCCGCCTCCCGCGGCAGTCCGTAGCGGTACGAGAACGAGGTGACGAATATCGAGACGCCCGTCTCTGCATCGAGACCCAGGTCGCCTTGAAGCACCTGCCGCAGGCTGCTCGGACCGAGATGGGTTGTATCCACGACCGCGTCGACGTAGCTGCGGATGGGCATCAGCAAGCGCCGCTCGTGCCGGATGCCGTCGGCCACGGGGCGGTCCGTCGCCAAGGGGTGGCGGTGGCGGGTCTCGGCGTAGCGGCGGCGCAGGACCTCGTCGTCGCAATCGAGAAAAACCGATCGCACGTCCACACTGCGCGCTTTGCGCAGCGTGTCGATGGCCTCGCGGAAGGTGGCCACGTCGAAATCCCGGTTGCGGATGTCGACCCCGACCGCGAGCGGACGCCGCAACGCCGCGTCCCGCGCCACGAGATTCGTGAGCAGCGACAGCGGCAAATTGTCCACGGCCTCATAACCCATGTCCTCGAGAACCTTGAGGGCCGAAGACCGGCCCGCGCCCGACATTCCGGTGACGATGACCACGCGGCACGCCCCGTCGCCCTGGGGCCCGACGCGCCCAGGCGTCGTGGTGCGCGCCTTGGCGCGCCGCCTGTTGGCGGCGCCGGCGGCGGCCGCGCGGCGCGCCTTTGGTTTGGGTTTCGGCATCGCATCAATCCCTATTGGGGCATTATACCTTGCGTCAGCGCGGCGACGGCAAGCCGCACCTTGGCGGGCGTGGACGCCGCAAACGCCGGGAGCCGGAGACGCCGCACCGCGAGGCCGAGGAAGCTGCAGAACTCGGCCTCCGGGAGCCGCTCGACGTCTTCCTCGGCGACGAGATCGACGACGAGGCCGAGCGGCGAGCGGTCCACGGCTGCGACCGTCATCACGCCGACACCGCGCACCTCGAGAAGACCGATGATGGGCGCCGGCGACGAGGCGATGAGACGGCGGTCTTCGCGTCTCAATTCGGTCCTGTCGTCGGCGACCAGTTTTCCGCCGTCATCGATGAGGCGCAGCGCGACGTCGGACTTGCCGCTGCCGGGCGTGCCGCGCAGCAGGACGGCGATCCCGTCCACCTCGACGCTGGTGCCGTGAACCTGAACCGCGGCGCCGTCCATGCCCGCGAGCCTCCTCAGCGGGCCGGAAGGACGACGGTAAAGCGCGCGCCGCACACCCCGCCCGCCGCGTCCCGGCGGTTGTCGGCCGTGATCTTGCCCTTATGGGCCTCGATGATCTGCCGCGAGATGCTGAGGCCCAGCCCCGAATGGGTCCCGAATTTCTCTTCCGCCGGACGTTCGCTGTAGAAGCGCTCGAAAATCGTGTCCTTCTTGCCCTCGGGGAGGCCCGGCCCTTCGTCCTCGACCGTAACCACGACGTATCCGTCGTGGCGGCGCGCGTGGCACAGGATTCGCCCCTTCGGCGGACTGAACGACACCGCATTGCTGAGCAGATTGCGGAACACCTGCACGAGACGCCCTTCCATGCCCGGGACGTGCAGATCGACGCCTTGCTCCAGGTCCAGTTCCAGCACCGGAGCGTTTTCCGCCCGGGTGCTGCGGTGAAGGTCGGAAAGCATGGTCAGCACGCCGCCGATGTCCACCGGTTCGAGCTCGGTGCGCGACAACTCGGCATCGAGCCGCGAGGCGTCGGAAATGTCGCTGATCAGGCGGTCGAGCCGTTGCACGTCTTCGAGAATGATCGCCATGAGCTGGCGCTGGCTGTTGGGATCCTTGATGCGGGCCACGGTCTCGACCGCACTGCGCAGCGACGTCAGCGGATTCTTGATCTCGTGCGCCACGTCGGCGGCGAAACCCTCGATCGCGTCCATGCGCGCCCACAACGCCGCGGTCATTTCGCGAAGCGACCCGGAAAGATCGCCGATCTCATCGCCGCGCATGGTGAAATCCGGTATCGCGGCCTTGCGGCCGTGGCCGTGGCTGACCTGATCGGCCGCGATCGCGAGCCTGCGGATCGGGCGCCCGATCGTGCCCGCGAGGTAAACCGACAGCAGCACCGTGACTCCGAAGGCGACGGCAAAGACCTTGAGAATGTCGAGGCGAACGGACCGCAGCGCGGTTTCGACGTCGCGACTTCCGGTGGACAGCATGATGGAGCCCACCACCTGCTTGTACCGGCGAACCGGCACCGCGACGCTCAAGATCATCCCGGTCTCTCCGGCCGAGCGAATGGCATAGGCCGTCTCGCCCGCGAGCGCCGCCACGACCTCTCCGTAGTCCTTGGCGTTCTGCTTCGCCTTTTCGTGGTAGGGCTCGAGCACTTCGTGGGGACGGACGACGTTCACGATCCAATCGAGGGCATTACCGAATGTGTTGCCCAAGGTGCTGAAGAGATTCGGCGCCGGCAGGGTCTCCACTTCCATGGCCGTCGCGCGGCTGCCCATGAACCAGCTGTCGACGATGAGACGGCCGTCCATATCGAACAGCCTGGCGCGCGCATGCAACGGCGCGACCAGGCGGCGCATCATGAGCCGCGCCAGATCGGGCAGCAGGAACGGCGCCGTGTACGGGAGCTCCGCAACCGCTCCTTCGCCCAGCGCCTCGGCGAAGATTTCGCCCTGGACCTCCAGCGCCTCGACCTGCGCCCGCACCAGACTCTTGCGATATTGATCCAGGAACAGGAGCCCGCCCACCAGAATGGCGAGTGCGAGCAGGTTGACGGCGAGGATGCGCCGCGTCAGCGACGAGAACGGACCGCGCTGCCCCGAATGCCGCCGCGCGGCCGGCGTCGCGTTCTCTTCCATCTCGTGGTGCGTGTCCGCCGGCGGCCCTTCGGCGGGGGGCGCAGAATCGACCGCGGCTTCCTCGGCTTCCTCGGCGCGCGCGGCCCAGACGCCGGCATCGGCGCCAGCATCGGTGCCAGCATCGGTGCCAGCATCGGTTCCGGCGTCCGCGCCGGTTTGCGCCGCCGAATCGTCGACGCTGCGACGGCGAGCCGAGAAGAGCGCCTTGGGCGTCATGGGCGAAAGATCACGGGCGGCAGGTCATGACCGATGGCTCACGACTCCCGGTAACGGTAGCCCACGCCGTAAAGCGTCTCGATGTGCACGAAATCGGTATCGATGACGCGGAACTTCTTGCGCAGGCGCTTGATGTGGCTGTCGATGGTGCGGTCGTCGACGTAGATGTGCTCGCCATAGGCCGCGTCCATGAGCTGGTCCCGGCTCTTCACATGGCCGGGCCGAGAGGCGAGCGATTTCAGGATCAAGAATTCGGTCACGGTGAGAGGCACCTGTTGCCCCTTCCACGTGCAGATGTGCCGCGCCGGATCCAGCACCAGCTCGCCCCGGCGGATGGTGTCTTCGCCGCCGCCCTCCGCGGCAGCGCCCTCGCCTTTCGTCTCGCCGCGGCGCAGCACGGCGCGAATCCGCTCGATCAGCAGGCGCTGCGAGAACGGCTTCTTGATGTAGTCGTCGGCGCCCATGCGCAGGCCCAGGACTTCGTCCACCTCCTCGTCCTTCGAGGTCAGGAAGATGACCGGCACGGCGCTTTCCCGCCGCAGCCGGTCGAGCAGCTCCATTCCGTCCATGCGCGGCATCTTGATGTCGAGGATGGCGAGGTCGACGGGGTGGGAGCGAAGCCCGCGGAGCGCGTCTTCGCCGTCGGTGTACTTGAAGACGGTGAACCCTTCGGACTCCAGCGCCAGTGAAATTGACGCCAGGATGTTGCGGTCGTCATCGACTAGCGCGATGCTGTTTCCCAACACGAATCTCCGTTACGGCACGATTTCAGGGCGGCAGCCGGACGGCGCGGCCAAGCCATTAGGATAGCACGAAATATGGCCCTTGGCCCCGGCGCTGCAAGGGCGCATTTGCCCCCGCTCCCGCCGCCTTCCATCGCGCCCCGGCCTCGCCGGCCCCGGTCTTTGGCCGGCAGGCCGCATCCCAAGGCGGCCAGCGGCCCGGCCGAGGGCCCCCCGGCTCCACAGGGCCCAGACGGCCCAAACGGCCCCGACCGGCCCCGGCGACCGACCGGCCCCGGCGCCCTTGGGCCCAAAGAGCTCCGGCGACCGGCGGCGCCCTAGGGCATCTCCATCTTGTGGGGCATTGGCTGGGGCTGGGGCTGGGGCTGGGGCTGGGGCTCGGTTTGGGGTTGGGACTCGGTTCGGGGCTGAGGCGGTCCCGCCGCCACCGGCACCTGGACCTCGAGCGTTCCCGCGCGCTCGAACACGAGCCCGAGCGGGAAGCTGTCGCCTAGCGCCAGCGCCCGTTTCAGCCCGAACAGCATGATGTGTAGGCCGCCCGGCTGGAGGGGCACGATCTCGCCCGGGTGTATCTCGATCGAATCGAGCCGGTGCATGCTCATCACGTCGCCCCGCATGATGTGGGTGTGGATCTCGGCGCGCTCGGCCGCCGGCGTGTCGGCCCGCAGCAACCGGTCCCGGCCGTTCCCTTCGTTCACGATGCGCAGATACACGGCCGCGGTCTGGCCCGCCGCAGCCGGGCGCGCCCAGGCATCCGAGACCCTGAGCCCCGGCGACCCGGGCACGACATGAGTCATCTCGCCCACGGCCGCGGCCGTGGCCAAGACGAGGATCGGCACCAACAGGGCGCCGATGCGGTATATCATGCGCGGTTTCCGGGGCGGGCTCATGGGGTGCTGTGCCATCGCGGGAGAATATCCTGCCGGGGGACTGCCA
The DNA here is from genome assembly GCA_049691095.1 of Alphaproteobacteria bacterium. Classification (GTDB taxonomy): domain Bacteria; phylum Pseudomonadota; class Alphaproteobacteria; order DATDPM01; family DATDPM01; genus JBAVNO01. The sequence goes on from JBAVNO010000023.1 coordinate 13,828, forward strand.
GGGAGCATTTTAGGCCAGCAGGCGCGGCGCTGATAAGCCCATCGTGCGACGGCCGCCGCCCCGAGCTGGGATTGACTGGCCGGGATTGACTGGCCGGGATTGACTGGCCGGGATTGACAAGCCGGGATTGAGAGACGATGCCAGCCAACGACGGCGGACCAAAAACCGACAGCGGGCCGAACGCAGACGCTGGGCCAGCGACCGACATCGGCCGCCAGGCGCGGCTCTTGGTGCGGCGCGGGCCCGAGGCCGCGCTGGGCAGCTTGATCGGCGGAGCGGGGGCAGGCGCTGCCGCGCCTTACGTGTCGCTGGTCGGTGTCGCTTCGGATTACGACGGCTCGCCTCTTCTTCTCATCTCGGATCTGGCCGAGCACACCAAGAACATCAAGGCCGATCCCCGGGTCTCGCTCCTGTTCGCGAGCCCGATGGAGGAGGGCGGCAATCCGCTGGCCCGGGCGCGCCTCACCGTGCTGGGCCGGGCCGAGGTCACCGGCGAGGCCGGGCACCGGGCCCGTTTCCTCGCCCGCCATCCCGAGGCCTCTTTCTACGCCGGATTCGCGGATTTCCGTTTCTACCGCGTGGCGGTGGAGCGCGCCCATCTGGTGGCGGGGTTCGGAAAGATTCATTGGATCGAGCGCCCTCGGTTGCTCGCCCCTTCGGCCGATGCGATCGCGGCCATCGCGGCCGACGTGATCGAACACATGAACGCCGACCACGGCGACGCGGTCCGCAACTATGCCGAGCGGCTGGCCCAGGCGCCATCCGGGGCCGGGGGCGAATGGCGGATGGCGGCAATCGACCCCGACGGCTGCGATCTGGTGGCCGGAGGGGCGAGCGTGCGCGTCGATTTCGCGGCGCCCGTGACCGACGCCGCATCCGCGCGCGCCGAGCTGGTGCGTCTGGCCGAACTGGCGCGGACCGCAACCTGATCCGCGCCGGCCATTTCGGCGTCCGCGGCGCGCGCGGCGGTGTCGGCCCGGCCTTGCGCGAACGCTTCTAATGTGGCAAAGCACAGACTTCACACATCATCGCGCCCGGGGCGGCCTTGGAAGACTCGGCCTGCCGCGCGATGGCTGCTGGTTTTTATACATAACATCAAAATGTTAGCTCAGCTCGGGGAGACGTGTTCATGGCACAGGCAGGAACGACCCGCACGAAGAACACCAAGCTGCTCGACTGGGTCGATGCGGTGGCTTCGCTCTGCAAGCCGGCCAACGTCCATTGGTGCGACGGCTCCCAGGCCGAATACGACCGGCTGTGCAACGAAATGGTCGAGACCGGCACGCTCATCCGCCTCAACCCGAAAACGCGGCCCAACAGCTTCCTGGCGCGCTCCAACCCGTCCGACGTGGCGCGGGTCGAGGACCGCACCTTCATCTGCTCCAAGACCAAGGACGACGCCGGCCCCACCAACAACTGGGCCGATCCGGCCGAGATGAAGCAGACGATGAAGAAGCTCTTCACCGGCTGCATGCAGGGCCGCACGATGTACGTGGTGCCGTTTTCCATGGGCCCGATCGGGTCGCCCATCGCCCACATCGGCGTGCAGATCACGGATTCCGCGTATGCCGCGGTCAACATGCGGATCATGACGCGGATGGGACAGAAGGTCCTCGATGCCCTGGGCGACGGCACGTTCGTGCCATGCCTGCATTCCGTGGGCGCGCCGCTGGCCCCGGGCCAGAAGGACGTGGCCTGGCCGTGCAACAAGGAGAAATACATCGTCCATTTCCCGGACGAGCGGTCCATCTGGTCCTACGGGTCGGGCTATGGCGGCAACGCGCTCCTGGGCAAGAAATGCTTCGCGCTCCGGATCGCCTCCGTGATGGCGCGCTCCGAGGGCTGGCTCGCCGAGCACATGCTGATCCTGGGCGTCCAATCGCCCAAGGGCGAGAAGACCTATGTCGCCGCCGCCTTCCCCAGCGCCTGCGGCAAGACCAATTTCGCCATGCTGATCCCGCCCAAGGGCTTCGACGGCTGGAAGATTTCGACCGTCGGGGACGACATCGCCTGGATCAAGCCGGATAAGACCGGCGTGCTCAGGGCCATCAACCCCGAGGCCGGCTATTTCGGCGTCGCGCCCGGCACCTCCATGAGCACCAACCCGACGGCGATGAAGATGCTGGCGAAGAACTGCATCTTCACCAACGTCGCGCTGACCGACGACGGCGACGTGTGGTGGGAGGGCATGGACGGAGCGCCGCCCAAGCACGCCATCGACTGGAAGGGCGAGGACTGGACCCCGGAGAAGGGGACGCCGGCGGCGCATCCCAACGCGCGCTTCACCGCGCCCGCCTCCGAGTGCCCGAGTCTCGACCCCGCCTGGGAGGACCCGGCGGGCGTGCCCATCTCCGCCTTCATCTTCGGCGGACGGCTGTCCAAGACCTTCCCGCTGGTGTTCCAGGGCTTCGACTGGACCCACGGCGTCTATCTCGCCGCCACCATGGGGTCCGAGGCCACGGCGGCCGCGGTCGGCCAGGCGGCGATCCGCCGCGACCCGATGGCGATGCTGCCCTTCTGCGGCTACAACATGGGCGACTACTGGCGCCATTGGCTGGAGATGGGCAAGCGCGTCTCGAAGCAGCCGCTCATCTTCCGCGTCAATTGGTTCCGCAAGAACGACAAGGGCAAGTTCATGTGGCCCGGCTACGGCGAGAACATGCGGGTGCTGAAGTGGATCGTCGACCGGGTCCACGGGCGCGCCAAGGGCGTGGAAAGCCCGTTCGGACTGATGCCCAAGCGCGAGGACCTGACCTGGGAAGGCATCGAGTACGATCCCGC
>JBAVNO010000024.1:0-6343 GCA_049691095.1 Alphaproteobacteria bacterium
TGCGGCCACCTCCCATTCCGCTTCCAGGGCGAGGCGCTTCCCGGCCCAGGCGGCGAAGGCCGCCGCCTCGTAGAAGCTCACATGGCACACCGGCTCATCGGCATCGAGCGCCCGACGGCCGGCCAGCGTCATCACCGACCAGCCGGAGGAATCGGCCTCCCAGTACAAGGGCGCCTGCCAACCCTCCTGCTGGGCCTTCGCCCAGCCGTCGGAAAGCCAGAACTCGGGCCTGCGATAGCCGCCGTCGGCGACGAAGGCGAGATACTCGCCGCAGGTGACGAGCCGCGAGGCGATCCGGAACGGCCGGAGCAGGACCCGATGCCGCGGTCCCTCGTTGTCGAAGGCGAATCCGGGGCCGGCATGGCCGATAGAGACGATCCCGCCCGGGTGCTCGATCCAGGACAGCGGCGGCGGCACGGACTTTTCCCGCGGCCGAGCCGGCGCGTAAACGGGATGCAGCGGATTGAGCGAAAAGACGTGCTTGATGTCGGTGAGGATCAGCTCCTGATGCTGTTGTTCGTGGTTGAGGCCCAGCTCCACGAGCGGCTCGATCCGGCCCCAGTCCGCCGCTCCGGCTCGCGCCATCAACCGCGCCATCGCCTCGTCCACGTGATCGCGGTAGGCGGCGACTTCGGACACCGTGGGGCGCGAAAGCAGCCCGCGCTCGGGCCGCGGGTGGCGCGGCCCGGCGGCCTCGTAATAGGAGTTGAACAGGTAGCCGAATCGAGGATCGAAGACCCGGTATTCCGGATCGAAGGGGCCGAGCACGAAGGTCTCGAAGAACCAGGCGGTATGCGCGAGATGCCATTTGGTGGGGCTGGCATCGGGCATCGATTGCACGACCTGGTCTTCGGGGGCCAAAGGCCGGGCAAGTGCGCGGGTTGCACCCCGCACCGCCCGGTAGCGGGCGATCCAGTCGGCCCTGGCCGCGGCGGGCCCGGCGGCCCGAGTTTCGGCCGACTCGTTGGTGCGCACCCGGACGGACATCGCGGTTCGACTCTCCCTGCGGCCGCAAGCGCAAGACGGCCTTTGTCTCGGTTATTTTGCCTAGGGTAGCCGACGAGGCAGGGATGACAAGCCGGAACCGGATGCAAGCGGCCGTGCGCAAGAAAATGTGATGACCCGGCGTTCGGATCGCGGACGGTGGAAGCCGGGCTATTTGCGCGTAATCATTGATTAATGAATTCCCGACATGATCCGGCCCATGAGTTTATGGGGAAAGACGGAAGGCACGAAATCGGCGCCGGAGACGCTGCGCCCGTTCGCCGTCGAACCCAGCCTGAGCGTTGCCACCGTCCCCTGCCTGGCCCGGGTCCTGGTGCTGAGCGAGGACGCCGCCTGGTCGCGCGATCTTTCCAAACGGCTTCGGCGTCAGGGCTTCGCCACTTCGGCGGGCGACTTCTCGCTGGTCGCGCGCAGGCTGACGGCGGAGGAGCACCCCGATATCGTGATCGTAGGCGCGGAAAAGGCGCCCGAACCCGCCCTCGATTTCGCGCAGAGCCTGAAGTCGGACGCCGAATCCGCGCACATCCCGGTCGTCATCGCCCATCCCGATCCCACGCCGGAGCTCTGTCGCCGCGCCGCCGTCACGGGCGCCGATGACGTCTTCGGCGGAACGTTATCGGACCCGATTCTGATCGCACGGCTGCGGCCGTTGGTCCGCCTTGCCACCATGTGCAACGAGTTGCGCAACCGCGCCGCCGCGGCGCGCGGGTTCGGCATCGAGGCGAGCGACCGCGTGCCCACGATCTCCGCGCGCCACGACTTCCAGGTTCTGGCGGTGGCGGAAAACGCGGGCGACTTCTCCGAAATCGACACCGCTTTGGGGCGCGGATTCCGCGTCGCCCGCGCCGACGACGTGTTCCAGGCCGCCTCGCGCCTGCGTGCCGAGAGCATCGACGCGCTGGTGGTATCCATCCGCGACCGCGCGGAAGACGCCCTCTATCTGTGCGGCCAGATCCGCAACAATCCAAACCTTTTCAATCTGCCCGTGCTGCTGGTGGCCGACCCGGGCACGTTCGCCAATGTCGAGGAACCGTATGCGAGCGGCGCCAGCGCCGTGCTTCCGCGTCCGCTTGAGCCCATCACCCTCGAATCCAGGGCCATGATGCTGGTGCGCCGCCAAAGGCTGCGCCGCGAGATTCGCGACCTCTTGGCCGGGATTCACCGCGGCCCGATCTGCGATGAGATCGAGGGCGTATTTACACGCCCGTTCTTTCACGCCTATCTGGACCGGGTCGCCGGTTCGGCTGCGCGCTGGCGCAAGCCCCTGTCGCTGGCGTCGTTCCAGGTCCAGAACCTGGCTTCGATCGTCCGCGAGCACGGGGCCGAGGCCGCCAACGATCTGCTCCGTCAGGTGGCGGAATGGATCACCATCCTGGTCCGGGTCGAGGACTTGGTCGGCCGCAACGAGCCCAAGGAATTCTGCGTCGTTCTTCCCGAAACCACGATCGAGGACGCGCAAATCGTGGTCCACCGTATCTCGGGCGTTCTCCTGAACACCCAGTTCGGCGTCAAGGGCGTGCGCGATTCCGTCAACGCCTGGATTCAGGCCGGATGGACCTCCGCCCGCACGGGCGACACGTCGGCGACCCTGATCGAGCGCGCCCGCCAGAACCTGCGCTAGAGCGGGTTCCGCTCCAACTCCCGCTTTTCCCTGCCGCCGTCCGTAGCCCGCTTGTCCGCGCCGGCGCGTGCGACGCTTACGCCAGGCCTTCGACCTTGTCGCGCCGCGCGCCGCTGGCCGCGGCGATCTCCCCGATGCGCTGCAACAGCGCCCGCAGCCCCGAGATGCGCTCGGGCGGCGTCTCCCAGCGGCTCGAATAGACGAGCCTGTGATCGGGCCGCAGCTTCACGGCGCCTTTCTCGCGGGTCATGAACTCGATGAGCCCGGCCGGGTTCGGGAACCGGTTGTCGCGGAACGAAAGCAGCGCGCCTTTGGGCCCCGCCTCCACCCGCTCCACGTTGGCTTCGATGCACGCCCGCTTGATGGCCACCACGTCGAGCAGGTTGTTCACCTCGTCGGGCAGCGGCCCGAACCGGTCGATCATTTCCACCGCGAACGCCTCGATCTCCTGGGCGTCCCGCAGTCCCGCGATGCGGCGATAGAGGCTGAGGCGCAAGCCCAGGTCCGGAACGAAGGATTCGGGGATGAGGACCGGGGTGCCGATGGCGATCTGCGGCACCCATTCGGCCGCCTCCTCGCGCGGGGCGCCCTTGGCCTGGGCCACCGCCTCCTCCAGCATGTGCTGATACAGCTCGATGCCGACCTCGCGGATGTGGCCCGACTGTTCGTCGCCCAGCAGGTTGCCCGCGCCCCTGAGGTCGAGATCGTAGCTCGCCAGCGTGAACCCGGCGCCGAGCGAGTCGAGCGTATGCAGGATTTCCAGGCGGCGCTGGGCCACGGGCGTCAGGGTCTTGCCCGGCGGCAGGGTCAGATACGCGTAGGCCCGGACCTTGGCGCGCCCGATCCGCCCGCGGAGCTGATAGAGCTGCGCCAGGCCGAACATGTCGCTGCGGTGCACGATCATGGTGTTGGCGGTCGGGATGTCGAGGCCCGATTCGACGATGTTGGTGCACACGAGCACCTCGTAGGCCCCTTCGTAGAAGGCCGTCATCACCCCTTCCAGGGCGCGGGCCGCGAGGCGGCCATGGGCCACCGCGACCCGGACCTCGGGCACCAGCGCGCGCAGCCGTTCCGCCACCTTGTTCAGGTCCTCGATCCGCGGGCACACGTAGAAGCTCTGGCCGCCGCGATAGTGCTCCCTCAGGATCGCCTCGCGCACGACCACGGGATCGAACGGCAGCACGAAGGTGCGCACCGCCAGCCGGTCGACCGGGGGCGTGGCGATGACGCTCATCTCCTTGACGCCGGACAGCGCCATCTGAAGCGTGCGCGGGATCGGCGTCGCGGTCAGCGTCAGCACGTGGACGTCCGCGCGAAGCTGCTTCAGCCGCTCCTTCTGCACGACGCCGAAATGCTGTTCCTCGTCGACGACGAGGAGGCCCAAGTTGCGGAACACGATGCTCTTGGCGAGCAGCGCGTGGGTGCCGATGACGATGTCGACGCTTCCGTCCGCGAGAGCGCGCCGCACGGCGGCCGCGTCCTTGGGCGAGGTGAGCCTCGAGAGCTGTTCGATCCGGACCGGCAGGCCGGCGAAGCGGGCGCGGAAGGTGGCCAGATGCTGCCGGCTCAGGAGCGTCGTCGGCACGACGACGGCGACCTGCACGCCCGCCATCACCGCCACGAACGCGGCCCGCAGCGCCACCTCGGTCTTGCCGAAGCCGACGTCGCCGCAGATCAGGCGGTCCATGGGGCGCCCTGTGGCGAGATCGGCCACCGTATCGTCGATGGCGCGGATCTGGTCCTCGGTCTCGGGATAGGGGAAACGGGCGCAGAACTCGTCGTAGAGCCCCTCGGCCGGGGTGAGGCGCGGCGCCTCGCGCAGCTGGCGCTGGGCCGCGACCTGAAGCAGCTTTTCGGCGATGTCGAGGATGCGCTTGCGCACCCGCGCCTTGCGCGCCTGCCAGCCGGCGCCGCCGAGCTTGTCGAGCGCGACCGGCACGTCCGCGGAGCCGTAGCGCGACAGGACCTCGATGTTCTCGACCGGCACGAACAGCTTGTCGCCGCCGTCGTAGAGGAGCTTGAGGCAATCGTGGGGCGCGCCGCCGACCTCCAGCGTCACCAGGCTCTCGTAGCGGCCGATCCCGTGATCGACGTGGACCACCAGATCGCCTTCGCCCAGGGCCGACGCCTCGGCGATGAATTCCTCGGCCCGGCGGCGGCGGCGCGGCGGCCGCGCCAGGCGGTCGCCCAAGATGTCCTGCTCGGTGATGACGAGCGCGCCCGGCGCCGTGAAGCCGCGCTCGATGGCGAGCACGGCGAGCGCGGTGGTGGAAAAGGGGAGCGCCGCCGCGTCCGACCAGTGATCGCAGGGCGCGACTTCGGTGATGCCGTGATCGTGCAGCATGCCGGCCATGCGCTCCCGCGCGCCGGCGCTGTAGCAGGCGAGCACGACGCGCTTCCTCGCCGCTTCCTGTTCGAGGATGACCCCGCGCAGCTCGTCGAACACGTTGGCCCCGGGACGGGCGCGCACCTCGGCGAAGTCGCGGCCGCCCCGGCCCTCGGCGTCGAGGGTATCGGCGGCGTGCTCGGGCGCGCGGAACGGCGAGAACACCCCCACCGCCCGCGATCCCAAATGCCGGTCCCATTCCTCGCGATTCAGGTACAGGCGGTCCGGGGGAAGCGGCTTGTACGGGTGCTCGAGATCGCCCCCCCGCCCGCCGCCTGGACCGCCCCGCCCGCCCATGGCGGCCCGGGCCGCGTAATAATCGGCGATGGTGTCGAGCCGTGCATCCCGCGCCTCCTCGGCGTGTTGATCGAGCGTCACGGCGGCATCGGGCACGTAGTCGAACACGCTTTCGAGCCGCTCGAAGAACAGCGGCAGCCAGTGCTCCAGGCCGGCGAACCGGCGGCCCTCGCTGATCGCCTCGTACAGGGGATCGTCCCCGGTGACGGCGCCGAACAGGTCGCGGTAGCCGGACCGGAACCGCTCGATCGCGGCCGCCTCCAGCAGCACCTCGCTCACGGGCTTGAGTCGGAACCCCTCCAGAGGGCGGATGGAGCGCTGGGTCACCGGATCGAAGGCACGGATGGCCTCGATCTCGTCGCCGAAAAGATCGATTCGCAGCGGCTCGTCGCAGCCGGGCGGGAACAGGTCGATCAAGCCGCCCCGCACGGCGTATTCGCCGGGCTCGCGCACGGTCTCGGCGCGGTGATAGCCGTTCCGGGACAGGTACTCCATGAGGGCGTCGAGCGGAAGCGGCGTCCCCTTGGCCACGTCGAACACGGCCCCGAGGAACGTCTCGCGCGGCGGCACCCGCTGCAACGCCGCACTCACCGTGGTGACGACGATGCGCGGCGCCGACGGCACGCGCTCCATGCCGGCCAGGCGGGTCAGCGTCTCGATGCGGCGGGCCACCACCTCGCCGTTCGGGGACACCCGGTCGTAGGGCAGGCAATCCCATGCCGGCAGAGTCAGCACCTCGATCTCGGGGGCGAAGAACGCGAGCGCCTGGGCGATCTGCGCCATGCGGGCTTCGTCTTCGGCGATGTGCAGAATCGGCCGCTTTGTCGCCCGGGCGGCCCGCGCCAGCACCAGCGCGTCATAGCCCTGGGGCGCACCCGCGATAACGAGGCGCCGCGGGGATTCGAAGAGGGTGTCGAGGCTTTCCAACGCGTCTATGTCTTCAGCGAAAACTCGCGCAGCAGCCGCATGACGTCGTGGTCATCGGCCTCGGGCACCGGGCTTGCCCCCGTGATCCAGCCGAACAGATCCGGGTC
>JBAVNO010000025.1:0-10743 GCA_049691095.1 Alphaproteobacteria bacterium
CCCTGGCGCCGCCCGCGGGCACCACGCGGAAACCCGCACCGGAGAGCCCGAAGCGCGCCACCGCCCAGGCCGCACCCGGCGTGTCCGCCATCGCCGCCACGGCGCAAAAGCCGAGCTCCCCCACCCGGCGGCACGAATCCGCCACCATCGCCTCTTCGCCGCCGAAAAGATGGGTGCAGCCGGTCGTCTCCAGGAACAGGCCGTCGGCGCCGTCGGGGGCGACCCAAGGCGAATAGCGGGTGCACCACTCGGCCAAGCGGGCGAGCGCAGCGGCATCGGCCACGGGGTCGTGGTCCGCCGCCGCCAACGAGGGAAGGACGGCCCGGGCGTCGGCCAGGGTCTGGCCGGGGAAGACTCCGGCCTCCTCCGCCGCCCGGTTGACGGCGGCGATCATCAAGCGCCCCTGCTCCCCGGCTACGGCCGCGAGCGGCCTATCCCGCCCGGCCGCCGGTGCGCCCTTCTCCCTTCCCCGGCGCCGCGCGATGCGGTCGGTCGGGAAGCGCGGCAGCCAGAGTGAAATCACCCGTCTCATCATTCCAATCCACGATCCAGGAGCCGCTGGCCCCGCCGCGGCAGCGCACCAGCTCGAGCCGCCAGCGCGCCGTGGGAGAGGCGCGTGCCGGTTCTTCTGCCTGGTCCTCCGCCTGCTCCTCCCCTTGTTCCTCCCCTTGGGGCGCCGGCGCGACCCGCCAGGCCGTCGCCGCGGAGACGCTCCGCCCGACGCTCCGCCCGGCGCTCCGCCCCGTGCCGGGATTCCCCCCCTCGCGGAGCAGGAAACCGGTGACGCCGCCGGCTTCGGCCGCAAGCTGGAGACGGCGCGATTCCTTCACCCCCACATTGCCCGCCTCGGCCACCGCCGCCGCGAGCGCCGGGCAGCGCAGCCCTTCCTCCATCGCCCACAGAAGGTCGGTCCGGGAACGCGCATAGGCGACGATGAGGCGGGCGGGATCGACCCCCAGCGCGGCCAGGCCGGGACCGTAGAGCTCGGGGCGGGAGAGGCACCACAAGACGGGCGCACCCCCGCCCGCAAATCGCGCCAGACGCACCAGAAGCGCGGCCGTAAACCCGGTGGCCGCACCCCCCTCGCCTGCGATCTCGTGCATGGAGCCGAGCAGGAGCCCGCCGGGAAGGGCGGAATCGATCGCCTCCACCCCCAGAAGAGCCGCCGCCCTCACCCCGGCGCCGGACAGTCCGCCGGGGGGCCGCCCGCCACCCCTTTCGCCATCCTTCCCTCCGCCCCTCTCCAGGGCGGCGACGCGGGCGCGCAGCTCTTCTAGGACGGATTTCCTAGAGCCCAGGGTCATGGCGGGCGTGCTGGCGGACATGGCGTTGGGCCGGTTTTCGATGGGGGTAAGAAGCGGATATGTTCTTGTTTTGTTCTATATCCGCCGGGCCCGGCGAGTCAAGGCAGACGGCCGCCCGGCACGGTCTTCCCGGTGCTTGCCTTGGCCTTGGCCTTAGCCTTGGCCTCGGCCTCGGCCTCGGCTTGCCATCCACCTCAAGACCGGGCCCTCACGCCCAACATCTCGGTCGAAAGCGCCGTCGGGCAGCAGGGCACCAGCGACGTCGGCATCAAGTTCAAATGGGACTATTAGACCCGCGCCCGGCCGGCCGCCGTTTCCGCGCGCGGCTCCGGCCCAGCAGCGCCTCGGCCCCGGTGACGACGTCGAGCAGTTCCGCCGTGCTCTCTTCCTGGCGCAGCCGGCGTTCGGCCTGACGTAAATCCCCGAGCTTTTCCTCGATGTTGTCGTGGGCGGATTCCATGGCCCGAAGCCGGGCGCCGTTCTCGCTCGCAAACGACTCCATCGCCGCGCGGGCCAGCTCGGCCAGGACGAATTCGCCCGCCAGCTTCTCCAGCAGCTCTTCCAATGGGAGGTTGTGAAGCGGCGCCGGGCCGGTGCGCTGGTCGCCGAACGCCGACAGGTCGAGGGGAAGCACCGGCTCCACCACGACCGACGATCTCCCGCCCGATTCGTAGCGGGCGTAGATCATCGCCACGCTGTCCGATTCGCCGCGGCCGATGCGCCGGAACAGCTCGGTCGCCGTGCGGCGCGCGGTCTCCAGGACTCCGCCCGCATGGGTCGCCATCGGCACCGTCCACAGGGGCTTGATCCCTTTTTCCTCGGCCAGCAGCGCGCCCCGGCCGCCGACGACGCAAAGATGGCCGCGGTTTTTCGCCAGTTCCGCCGCCCGGTCCAGCAGGCGCTCGTTGAAGCCGCCCACGAATCCGTGTTCGGAGCAGAACACCAGGATACTGCGCGCCCTAGGCTCGCCCCGGGCGGGTCCGGCCACGCTGCCCATCTCGGCCACGGTCCGCGCGATGGCGTGGCCGACCACGTCCGTGTACTCGCGGATGCCGGAAAGCGCCGACTGGCCCTGCTGGACCCGGACGGCCGCCAGCGAGCGCATCGCGCCCACGATCTCGAGCAGCTCCTCGATGCTGCCGATCCGGGCCTGGATCTCGATGAGCCGCGCCATCCTAGGCTTCCTTCCCGGCGGATTCGGACGGCGTGCCGGAGGGGAACTGGACCGCCAGCTCCCGCAGGCTGGCGAGCAGCGAGCCCCGGTCCTCGTCGGACAGGGCCGCGGTCGCTTCGATCCGCGTCAGCACGGGACCGCAATGTTCGCCCAAGGCCGCCTTCATCGCCTGGCGATACGCGGGCATCTTCTCGAGCGGCACCGTGTCCAGCACGCCTTCGGCAAGCGCCACCAGGAGCGCCACCTGTTCGCCGAGACGAAGGGGCTGGAACTGGGGCTGTTCCAGGACGGCGCGGATGCGGCGCCCGTGCTCGATCACGCGCCGCGTGCGCTCGTCGACGATGGCGCCGAAGCGCGTGAACACCTCGAGCTCCAGGAACTGGGCGTATTCCAGCCGCAGCGCCTCGGCCAATCCTTTCATCGCCGCCGCCTGGGTGCGGCCGCCCACCCGCGACACGCTCTTGCCCACGTTCACCGCGGGTTTCTGTCCCTCATAGAACAGCTTGGGCTCGAGATAGATCTGGCCGTCGGTGATGGAGATGAGATTGGTGGGGATGTAGGCGCTCAAATTCCCGGCCTGCGTCTCGGCGATGGGAAGCGCCGTCAACGACCCGCCGCCCCGCTCCTTCGACAGCTTGGCCGCCCGTTCCAGCAGCCGGGAGTGGAGATAGAACACGTCGCCGGGATAGGCCTCGCGCCCCGGCGGGCTGCGCAGCAGCAACGAGATCTGCCGGTGCACGATCGCGTGCTTGGTCAAATCGTCGATGACGAGGAGCGCGTCCTGGCCGCGGTCGCGGAAGAACTCCGCCATCGTGCAGGCGGCGTAAGGCACCAGCCATTGCAGGCCGGCGGCCGAATCGGCCTCGCCCACCACGAAGATGCAGCGCTCGATCGCGCCGTATTCGCGCACCGCATCCACCACCTGGTTGACGGTGAGCGCCTTCTGGCCCACCGCCGCGTAAACGCAGATGACGTCGGAATTGCGCTGGCTGATGATGGCGTCCAGTGCGACCGCCGTCTTGCCGGTCTTGCGGTCGCCGATGATGAGCTCGCGCTGGCCGCGGCCCAGCGGGATCATGGCGTCGACGACGGTGAGCCCGGTCAACAACGGCTTCTTCACCAGGTCGCGATCCACGATCGGCGGCGCCGGGCGTTCCACCGTCTCGTGCTTCGCCGCCGCGACCGGTCCGCCGCCGTCGAGCGGTTCGCCCATGGCATCGACCACCCGTCCCAGCAGCCCTTCGCCCACCGGCACGCGCACGACCTCGCCGGTTCCGTGAACGCGGCCGCCGGCGCCGATGCCGGAATCCGGCCCCAGCAGGACGCAGCCGATACGCTCTTCCTCCAGGCTCACCGCCATGCCGAGAACGTCGCCCGGGAACAGCAGCAACTCGTCGAGGCGGGTGTCGGGAAGCCCGGAGACGGTGGCGACGCCGTCGCCGACCTGTTCCACCCGGCCAACCTGTTCGAGCCTGGGCGCCGGCGCCATCCCTGCCACCCTTTCGCGGGCGCGGGGCAGCCAGCGGGCGATATCGTCACTCAGCGTCGGCATCGCGCGTCAACTCGCGGCGCGCGGCATCGAGCGCCTCGCGCCAACTGAACCGCAGCACGGCGGTGGGGAAATGCAGCTCGGCGCCGGAAATGAGCGAGGGGTCGATGCCGAATTCGATCTTGGCGCCCGGCCCCATCCGTTTCGTCAGCGTTTCGCGCCAGTGTTTCTGCTCGTCCGCGACGAGCGGCGCGGCCGTCGTCACTTCGAGCGCGGTGCCGTCCTCGAGCTGGCCGCGGAGCGACGCGAGGTCATGGGCCGGAAGGCCGTCGAGATGGCCGCAGATCCGGTCCAGCACGGCACCCGTCGCCGGCGGCGCCCCGCTCGCGGACACCAGCTTCTTCGCGATCGCGATGGCAAGATCGCTTGCTGCGCCGCGCACCTGTTGGGCCGCGGCCTTGCGCTCCTCCGCGATCTTGGCCTTCGCCGCCGCCAGCAGCTCGTCGGCCTTTTCCCGGGCATGGGCCAGGGATTCCTTGCGCTCGGATTCGATCTGCGCGCGGGCCTCCTTCAACATCGCCTCGCGTTCGCCGGTCAGCCCCGCCTCCTTCGACTCGAAGCTGTGGCGTTCGTCCTCGGCCTGCTGCTTGGCCGTGGCGGCCTCATGAAAGACCTTCTCGGCCGCCTCGCGGCGGCGCGCCAGGATGGCCTGCACCGGGCGGTAAAGGAAACGCTGGAGCAGCCACACCAGGACCAGGAAGTTGACGGCCTGCAGCGCCAGCGTCCACCAATCGATGCGCATCGATCAACCGACGTACGGGTTGGCGTAAAGCAGCAGCAACGCCACGACGAGGCAATAGATCGCCATGGTTTCGATCATGGCGAGGCCGACGAAGAGCGTGCGCGACAAGGGCCCCACCGATTCCGGCTGCCTGGCGATGGCCTCCATGGCGGCGGCGACCGCCCGCCCCTCTCCGAGCGCGGGGCCGATGGCGCCGAACGACACCGCCAGGGCGGCGCCGATGATGCTGATCATCTGTACGGTCATTTGACCTCCTTCATCCTCGTTCGATGCTGCCCACCGCCGCACCGATGAAGACGGTGGCGAGCACGGTGAAAATGTACGCCTGCACGATCCCGATCAGCACCGCGAGCGCCATCAGCGGCACGGGCACCAACAGCCCGGCCAGCGCAACCACGATCCCGATGACGAATTCGTGGCTCATGATGTTGCCGAACAGGCGCACCATGAGCGAAAAGGTGCGGGTGAATTCGGACACGATGTTGAGCGGCAACATGAACCATACCGGCCGCGTATAGCCCTTGAGATAGTCGCGAAAGCCCCGCATGCGCACGCCGAACACGTGAACGGCGAGGAACACGATGCCGGCCAGAGCGCCCGTCGTCTCGATGTGCGCCGTCGGCGGCTCGACCCCCGGCACGACCGCCGAAAGATTCGCGCATACGAGAAAGATGAACAACGTGCCGAGAAGCGGCACGAACGGCGCCGGGTCGCGGTCCAACACGCCGCGGATCTGGTCGATGATGGTTTCGACCACCACCTCGAACGCCGTCTGCCACGGCCCGGGATGGAGCCGCAGGTTCCGCGTGCCGAGCAGGCTTCCGATCGAGAGCAGCGCCATGATGCCCCAGGTGACGACGACCGGCCGGGTGATCGGCACCGGCCCGACGTGGAAAATGACGACTGTCTCCAGCGGCGACGCGATCAGCATGGCACCCGCCTCGCCCGTGCGACGATGATCTGACGCGCCGCCAGGAACCCTGCGAGCGCCGAGACGAGGGGCAGCGCGCCTGCCTGCGCGATGACCCAGAACACCCCGCCCGCAAGCGCGAAGCGAAGGGCGTGCAGCGACGCCGCCCGCCATACCCGCCGTCCCTCGACATAGAGCGCGAGGGTGCGTGCCAGCGACAGGAAGAAGAGGCTCCCGGAGGCGGCGCCGAGGACCGCGAACAGTGCGACATCGAGCAATACATGGCCGGTCATTCCTGATGCATCCTTCGCCACGCCATCCGGCAGCCGATCGCCAGTCCGATGAACAGCAGCCCCGAGGTCCAAAATATCCCGGACTCGAAATGGCGATCCAGCCACCGCCCCGCGAACATGCCGATCAACGTCGGCAGCACGATCAGCCATCCGAGCGCGCCGATCATCGCCAGATTCTGGCCCAGGGAGCGTTCGCCCTCCCTCAAACCGCGCTCCTTGCGCTCGCGCCGCAGCCGGACCGATTCATCGAGCTTCTCCGGGTGGTCCGGGTCGTCGGTCATTCCGGCACCTCTTGCGCGCTCAGCCTGGGGAGCGCGCGACGCGCGCTTTCGGGGCGAAGATACCGGCAGATTTCGCGAATCGCCGCGATCTGAAGACGCGCGGCGCCGGTGCGCGCCATCTGCTCCGCCCCCACTTCCTCGCGGAAACGGGCGAGTACGGCGGTTTCGAGCTCCTGCAGGTCGGTGCCGGCGACGGCCTCGCGCGTCGCCACGCGAACCGTTCGGCCCCCGGTCACCGATAGCACGCCCCCCCGCACGGCGGCATAGTGTTCCACGCTTGAACCGTCGCGCCACGAGAGGACCGAGATGGCGAGAACGGTGAGGAAATCCGCGTGGTGCTCGAGGATGCCGAAGCTGCCGGTGTCGTCTTCGGCGCGGACATGGGCGACATCGGGCGTGTCGACAACGACGGCAAGCGGCGTTGCGATGACGAGTCTCATGGCGCCGCCTTCATTTGCGGCGCGGGCGTGCCGGCTTTCTTCACGTTCTGCTCCTTGGCGCGGGCGTCGTCGATCGTGCCCACCATGTAAAAGGACGACTCCGCGAACGCGTCGCATTCCCCCGCCAGGATCGCGCGGCAGCCTTCGATCGTGTCCGGCAGATCGACCGAGCGGCCGGCCGCGCCCGTGAACTCGGAGGTGACCATGAACGGCTGCGTCAGGAACCGGATCAGCCGCCGTGCGCGGCCCACCGTGGCGCGGTCCGCGGCGCTCAGTTCCTCGATTCCGAGGAGCGAGATGATTTCCTGCAGCTCGCGATAATGGGCGATGGTCTTGCGCACCTCCTGGGCCAGCGCGTAGTGCGCCTCGCCTACGATCCGCGGGTCGAGCAGCACCGAGGTGGAGGCCAGCGGATCGATCGCCGGGTAGAGCCCCTCGCTCGCCATGTCGCGGTCGAGCACGATGGACGAATCGAGATGGGTGAAGGTCCCGACCACCGCCGGGTCGGTGAAGTCGTCGGCCGGAACGTACACCGCCTGAATGGACGTGATCGCCGCGCCCCGGACCGAGGCGATTCGTTCCTCGAGCTCGGCGATCTCGCTCGCCAGGGTCGGCTGGTAGCCGACACGCGACGGCAGCCGCCCCAACAGGCCCGAAACCTCTCCGCCGGCCTGTACGAACCGGAAAACGTTGTCGATGAGGAACAGGACGTTCTCGTGCCGCTGGTCGCGGAAATATTCGGCCACGGTCAGCGCCGTCATGCCGACGCGCCAACGCGCGCCCGGCGGCTCGTTCATCTGCCCGAACACCATGGCGGTGCGTTTCAGCACGCCCGATTCCCGCAATTCCACGAGAAGCTCGTGGCCCTCGCGCGAGCGCTCGCCCACGCCCGCGAACACGGATATGCCGGAATGCCGCTCCACCACCGTGCGGATGAGCTCCATGATCAGCACGGTCTTGCCGACACCGGCGCCTCCGAACATCGCCGCCTTGCCGCCCTTGACGAGCGGCGCCAGCAGGTCGATGACCTTGATCCCGGTGTGGAAGATCTCGAGCGACCGGTCCTGATCGTGCAGCGCCGGCGCGGCGCGGTGGATGGGCCAGCGCGGCGCCTTGGAATCGAGCGGACCCAGCCGGTCGATGGGCTCGCCCAATACGTTGACGAGGCGGCCGAGAACGGTTTCGCCCACCGGCACGGTGATCGGCCCGCCCAAGGGGCGCACCGGTACGCCGCGGGCAAGCCCGGCCGTGTTTTCCATCGCCACCGCCCGCACGGTCGCAAGATCGAGATGCTGCTCGACCTCGACCACCAGGCGGTACGGGCCGTCCCACATCACCTCGAGCGCGTCGCCGATCGCAGCCAAGGCCCCGGGCGGGAACGCCACGTCCACGACCGAACCGCGCACGGCGACGACCCGGCCCTCGGGCGGCGCGGCTTCGTGTGATACCGGGGACGGCAATTCGATTCGCGCTTCCATCGAGAGAGGTCCTTGGAACTCCGAAGACAATGTACATATAGGATCAATTCATGGCTGCCAAAGAATGCGGGCCCCGGGGGCGGGCCGTATTCGCCACGGGTCATGGAATGCGGTGGGGCTGGCGCCGAACCGGTGCTTTCGGCATTCTTCGCAGCGTCTTGGCTTCGCACCGTCTTGGCTTCGCAGCGCCTTGGCAGGGCCGCGGAAGCGCCCGTTTCAGCCGGCCTTGCGGGTGTCGGACCCGGATCGAGGGACTCGATGGGGAATCTTCATCATTTCATCGCGACCTACGGCTATTGGGCCGTCTTCCTCGGCACGCTCGCCGAAGGAGAGGCGATCCTGCTGATCGCCGGGTTCGCCGCCCACCGAGGCTATCTCGATCTTCCCGGCGTGTGGGCAGCGGCCTTCCTCGGCTCGTTCCTGTCCGATCAGGTGATCTTCCATCTCGGGCGCCGCCTGGGCCGGCCGTTCCTGGCCAAACGGCCCAGGTTGCAGCGGCGGACCGAGCGCGCCTTCCGTCTGCTGGAGCGGTTCCGGGACGCGTTCATCCTGAGCTTCCGGTTCCTGTACGGACTTCGCATCGCGAGCCCGTTCGCCATCGGCATCAGCTCGGTTTCGTCCGCGCGCTTTTTCGTGCTCAACGCGGTGGCGGCGATGATCTGGGCGGTCGCGATCGGCGCCGTGGGCTTCGCGTTCGGCCAGGCCGCGGAATTGGTCTTCGGCGACGTGGCGCGTTACGAGCGCTATGTGTTCGCGGCCATTCTCGCCGTCGGGGCCGTGGTGTGGATCGTCGCGCGGATCCGGCGAAACTCCCGCGGGCCGTCCTGACCGCAGGCATGCCGTCACGGCGCGACCGTGAACGTATAGTCGCCCTCCGTGATGTGCGTGTCTTGCGAGATCGCGCGCCAGACGACCTTGTAAACGCCGGGAGCGAGCGCGGGCACGGATACCTGCAGGACCGCGGGGTCCGCATTGTCCGGGCGCACGTCGCCCCGGTCGACCTGCGTACCGTTCAGCGCGAGGACGCGAATCGCGCACAGGGCCGGCACGATTCCTCCGCTGAACCACAAACGGATTTCCGCCGGCGACTCCTTGATCGTGCTGCCCACGGGCGGATCGGCGCGATCGAGAAAGGCGTGGGCTGGCGCCCGGCCGGCGCCGGCCAAGAGCGCGCAGACCGCAAGGATGATCGTACCGATGCGTCTCATGTCGAACGTCCTTTCGTCGGCGCCGGCCCTGCCTCGCCGTCAGCGCGCAAAGAGGGGCCGCCCCAGGGTGGTCGGGAAGATGTCGTCCAGATAGAAATGGAGCTGGGCGAGAACGCCGGTGCCGACTCCAGACGAGTCGTTGATCGGCACCACCGCCTCGATGCCCAATTGAATACTCTGGCCGCTCCAGATCAAACCGGGATTGATGGTCCCCGTCGTCGGTCCGCCGCCCCGGTCCAGCGGCGTTTCGAACAAGAATTCGACCAGCGGCGTGATGCCGTTGAAGGGCGCCCCGAGCCCGATGTCCTTGACGAAGGACTGAAGGTAGCGAAGGCTGTACTGCACCGTCCCGCCCCATACCAGCACGTCCGGGTTCCGGGTGGCCTGGACCTCGACCTCGCCGGTGTCCTCGTTGAGGACCGCGGTCGTGGTCGTTCCCTCGGTCGGCAGCGCTACGCCGAGCACCCCGGTGATCGCGAACGGACGAAGATACTTGGCGCCGTCGGGAAGGTCGCCGAATCCCTTGCCGAAGAACAGGCTCGGCGTGAGGGTGCTGAAGCGCGGGGAGTCGACTCTTCTCGCGCCGGAGCCCCCGATTTCCCAGCCCAGCGCCGCCGACGCGACCGCTTCGTGCTCGGCGCTGGTGAGGAACTGATAGCGCAGCGCCACCTCGGTGTTGCCGAAGCCGCTTTTCGTGGGCTCGCCCTTGGGGTCGCGGACGACGAACGGCACCTCCACCGAGAAACCGAAGCGATCGGTGATCGTCTTCGCGAATTCGGCCGAGAATTCGGTTTCCCTGGTTTCCGGCTCTTCGTCGCCGCCGGCCTCTTTCAGCGTCGAGATGGTGGGCAGCGACAGCTCGTCGGCGACGAAGGGATCGTCGACCGTGATGGTGGCCGGAAAGAAACGCTTGCCGGCAAAGCCGTGGGCGGCGGCCGGCCCATGAACGGTGACGGCCGCCACGGCCAGGCCGAGGGCTGCGACGATGATCGGCCGCGCCCCGCGGTGACGGGCGGCGGGCAGGCCCGCCTGGACGGCCGAATGGTGTTTGGCGGAATGGTGTGCGGTGGACCCTTCCATGACTATTCCCCTGAAATCCCCGGCGCGCGGGCGGACCCGGTGCGCCGGGGATGTGTGGTTGCGTGCGCGCGTCCGGCCTTTGCGGCGGACGGACGTGCGGGAAGACTTGCGTCCGAAGCAGGGCAGCCATGCGGCCCGCCCGTTCGGAACGGACGATCAGGAGGGAATCGGCGGGGCCCTGGGGCCCGGCCTGAACGGGAGGGTGGGAGAAGAAACCAGCGCCGCGGCCGGCGTATGGAACGCCACCGGCGTATACCCGCGGGGGCCGGAGATGGCCACCGGCA
>JBAVNO010000026.1:0-13395 GCA_049691095.1 Alphaproteobacteria bacterium
CTGTTGGCCCGCGATACCGAATGAGGATGAGCCGGCCGCGGCCGGCGGGCCGCGTCCCGCGCGATCGGGGCCGGACGCACTCCGGGAACAACCCTTCCATGAGCAAGCGATGAGCGTCTGGGGGAAAGTGCTGGGCGGCGCGGCGGGATTCGCGCTGGGCGGGCCGTTGGGTGCGCTGGTGGGCGCGATCCTGGGCCACGCCTACGATTCCCGCGCCGGGCAGACGCGGGCGGCCCCGGAGGCCTCGAGGCAGGCGGCCTTCACCATCGCCGTCATCGTGCTCGGGGCCAAGATGGCCAAGGCCGACGGCGTGGTCACGCGCGACGAGATCGCGGCCTTCCGCAAGCGCTTCCACGTTCCGCCCCGCGAGGTGAAGCAGGTCGGCCGCCTGTTCAATCTCGCCAAGCGCGACGCGCGCGGCTTCGAGCCCTACGCCCGCCAGATCGCCTCCTTGTTCCGGGACGAGCCCGCGGTGATGGAAGAGCTCCTGGACGCGCTCTTCTACATCGCCGAGGCCGATGGAAGGGTCGACCCGGCGGAGCTCGACTTCCTGCGCAAGGTGGCCGAAATCTTCGGCCTCGGGCATGCGTTCGAGCGGCTGGCCGCCGGCCACGTGTCCCCCGAATCGGCCGATCCCTACGCCGTGCTCGGCGTTCCGCGCGGCGCCGACGATGCCGAGATCAAGGCGGCGCACAGACGATTGGCTCAAGAGAATCACCCGGACCGGCTGATCGCCCATGGCATGCCCAAGGAGTTCGTGGCCATCGCCACCGAAAGGATGGCGCGCATCAACGCCGCCTACGACCGCATCCGCGCCGAGCGGGGGAAGACCGGTCCGCGACCCGGCGCGCGCGGACGGGCCAAAGCCGGGGCCGCCAAGTCCGGCACTAAAGCCGGGGCCGCCAAATCCGGCGCCAAGTCCAAGCCCGGGGCGACATGAGCGCGCCCATCCTGGCGCTGCGCGAGGCCCGCGTGAGCTTCGGCGCCAAGCCGCTGTTCGAGAACGTGTCGCTTGCGATCGGCGGGCGCGAGCGCGCCTGTCTGGTGGGGCGCAACGGAAGCGGGAAATCGACCCTGCTCAAGGCGCTCACCGGCCTGATCGAGCTCGACGGCGGCGAGCGGTTCGTTCAGCCCGGTGTCGCCGTCGCCTACCTGCCCCAGGACCAGTCTTTCTCCGGGGCCGGCACGGTGGCGGAGTTCGTGGCCGGGGGGCTGAAGCCCGACCCCGAAGGCGTGTCGCAGACGCATCGCGTGGACGAGGTGCTGGATCACGTCGGCATCGCCGGGCGCCGGCAGGCGCACGAGCTGTCGGGCGGCGAATCGCGGCGCGTGGCGCTGGCCCGCGCGCTGGTGGGCCGGCCCGATGTCCTGCTGCTCGACGAGCCCACCAACCATCTCGATCTCGCGACCGTGTTCTGGCTCGAGTCGTACCTGACCGACTTCCCCGGCGCGTGGCTCGCCATCAGCCACGACCGCGCCTTCCTGTCGCGCTTGTCGGAGCACACCTTCTGGCTCGAAGGCGGCGTGCTGCGCACGCTGGACAAGGGGTTCGCCGCGTTCGACGAATGGTCCGAGAAGATCCTCGACGTGGAGGAGAAGGCGGCCTGGCGTCTCGACAAGCGCCTGGCCGAGGAACTGCACTGGCTTCACCGCGGCGTCACCGCGCGGCGCAGGCGCAATCAGGGGCGGCTCAAAAGGCTCGCACTGCTTCGCCGCGAGCGCGCGGCGCGGGACCGCATGCCGCCGGAGCTGTCGATCACCACCGGGAAACTGGGCGACAGCCCGCGCCTCGTCGTCGAGGCGGAGCGGATCTCCAAATCGTTTTCGATTGAGGCCGGGGATGGGGCCGGGGATGGGGCCGGGGACGGGGCCGAAGCCGGGGCCAAGGCCGTCGACGGGGACCTGGTGATCGTCCGCGATTTCTCGACCCGCATCCTGAAGGGCGACCGCGTGGGCGTGATCGGCCCCAACGGCGCCGGCAAATCGACGCTCCTGAGGCTGCTCATCGGCGAGATCGAGCCGGACCGAGGGCGCATCCGCCGGGCGCAGACGATCGAGATCGCCTATTTCGATCAGCGCCGCGCGCGCCTCGACCCGGCGAAGACCCTGTGGGCGACGTTGTGCGAGGCGGGAGGCGACAAGGTCTTCGTCCAGGGCCGGCCGCGCCATGTGGTGGGCTACCTGAAGGACTTCCTGTTCACCGAGCGCCAGGCGCGCTCTCCCGTCGGCAGCCTTTCGGGCGGCGAGCGCAACCGGCTGCTGCTGGCCAAGATTCTGGCCCAGCCCTCCAACCTTCTGGTGCTGGACGAGCCCACCAACGATCTCGACATGGACACCCTCGACCTGCTGCAGGAGGTGCTCTCCGAATACGAGGGCACACTGTTGCTGGTGAGCCATGACCGCGACTTCCTCGACCGGCTGGTGACCAGCGTGATCGCGGTCGAAGGCGAAGGCCGCGTTCGGGAATATGTGGGCGGCTACAGCGACTACGTGCGCCAGCGCGAAGGCGGCGCGGCCCCGGACCGGGCCGGCCCCGCCGCCAAGGCGGCGAAGAAGACCCCGAAGAAGGCCCCGAAGAATGATGGCGCGCCGCGGCCGGCCGGCGCACCCACGCGCCTCTCCTACAACGATCAGCGCGAGCTCGACGCATTGCCGGGGCTGATCCAGGCGCTCGAAGACGAGGGCGCCCGAATCGAGGACCGGCTCGCCGACCCGGCGTTCTATGCCGAGGACCGGGCCGTTTTCGAACAGGCGGCCGCCAGGCTTGCGGCGCTTCGCGGCGAGCTGGCGGCGGCGGAAGACCGCTGGCTCGCGCTCGAACACCGGCGCGACGAGCTCTCCCGAGGCCGGGAAGAGGCGGGCACGGACGGCGGGACGGGACGCAAGACACCATGAGTCGGCGCTTATGAGCATGCGCCCATGAGTGTGCGCGACATCGCGATCGCGGTTCTGGTCATGCTCATCTGGGGCCTGAACTTCGCCTTCGCCAAGGCGGGGCTGGCGGAATTGCCGCCCATCCTGATGATGACGATGCGGTTCACGCTCGTTGCGGCGATCGTCGTTCCCTTCGTGCGCCGGCCCAACGCGCCGATGGGGCGCGTGATCGCGCTGTCGTTCACGCTGGGATTCGTGCACTTCTCGTTGCTCTTCACGGGGCTCAAGGGGCTGGACGCGGCGGTGGCCGCGATCGTGATCCAGCTTCAGGTGCCCTTCGCGGTGATCCTGGCCGCCTTCGTGCTCGGCGACCGGCCGGGCTGGCGGCGAATCCTGGGCATGGTCATGGCCTTTTCCGGGGTTGTGATCATCTTCGCCCACGCCGACGTGTCGGGGCATCTCATGCCGCTCGCCCTCATGCTGGCCGCGGCCATGGTGTGGTCCATCGCCAATTTCCAGATCAAGGCGCTGGCGGGCGTCGATGGTCTGGCGCTCAACGGCTGGATGGCGCTGTTCGCGGCCCCGCAGCTCCTCCTGGCCTCGATCGTTTTCGAACACGGGCAGGTGGAGGCGCTCCAGCATGCCACCTGGCGCGGCTTCGGCGCGGTCGTGTTCATGGCCGTGTTCGCGACCATCGTCGGATACGGGCTGTGGTATTATCTGATCCGCAAATATCCGATGAGTCTGGCCATGCCCTTCACGCTCTTGGGACCCGTGTTCGGAGTCGCGGCGGGCGTGGTACTTCTCCACGAGGGGCTGACATTGCGCATGATCGCGGGAAGCCTGGTGACGATCACCGGCGTCGCCGTCATCGTCCTGCGCCAACCGCGGGCGGCGGCGCCCCCGGCGCTGGCCGCGCCCCCCGAGACCCCGGCCGCCGAAACGCAGGCGGCGAAAGGCGCGTTACAGTGACGATCCATTCACGGCTGATCGACCATCCTTCGCTCAATTTCGACGCCCGTCCCGAGGGCATGGCCGTCGACACCCTGGTCCTGCATTACACCGGCATGACGAGCGCGAAGTCGGCCCTGGCGCGGCTCACCGACCGATCCGCCAAGGTCAGCGCCCACTACATGGTCGACGAGGATGGAACCGTTTTCCGCCTGGTGGAGGAGGACAAGCGCGCCTGGCACGCCGGCGTGTCGTCGTGGAAAGGCGAAACCGACGTCAACGGCCGCTCCATCGGCATCGAACTGGTGAATCCGGGCCACGAGTTCGGCTATCGCCCATTTCCCAAGGCCCAGATGGACTCTCTCGTCGTGCTGGCCCGAGACATCGCGGCCCGCCACGACATCCCGCCCGATCGCGTGCTCGGCCACTCGGACGTTGCGCCCGAACGCAAATCCGACCCCGGCGAATTGTTCGATTGGGCGCTGCTGGCCGAAGCGGGCGTCGGCCTGTGGCCGCCACCGGAGGTTCGCGAGCGCACCAAAGAGGCGCCGTTGACGCTCACCCTTGCCGAAGCGCAGGAGAAGCTGCGCCTGTTGGGCTACGCCGTGCCGCGCGCGGGCGAGATGGATTCCCGCACCCGCGCGGTGCTGATCGCGTTCCAGCGCCACTTCCGCCAGGACAAGGTCGACGGGACCCTGGACGGCGAGACCGCGGCGATCCTGGCATGGGCGATCGAGGCCGCGTGGGACTAGGGCCTTGCCGGGCCTTGGGGGCTTGCCCCGCGGTCCCCTCCAACCCTATTTAAAGAGTGCCAGACGGCCGGATGGCCGCCTTCCGTGTGCGGTTTCCGCTCGCGGGGGGAGGAAAGTCCGGGCTCCACGGAAGCATGGTGCCGGGTAACGCCCGGCGGGGGCGACCCTAGGGAAAGTGCCACAGAAAGCAAACCGCCGGCGGCTTTCGCCTCCGGTAAGGGTGAAAGGGTGCGGTAAGAGCGCACCGCGGCCCCGGCAACGGGACCGGCACGGCAAACCCCACCAGGAGCAAGACCAAGTAGGGACGGCAGGCACGGCCTTCGGCCCCAGGGTTGAAGGCCGATGCCGGGCGGGCTTCCGCGCCGCCGTCCGGGTCGGTCGCGCGAGGCGTCCGGTAACGGGCGTCCCAGATGAATGGTCATCCCCCGGCTCCGCCGGGGACAGAACCCGGCTTATAGGCCGTCTGGCAATCTATCCCGCAATCCCCCCGGCCCGCGCCGCTGACCCGCGCCCCTGGGCCGCTTCCCATGGTCGGCCGCGGCCCGCTCCACGGCCTGCCAACAACCTTGAGTTGTATCTTACCGGTGCGGTCGTAACCTCTAGACCTTGCGGGCCTGCGAATGCCGATGCCAGCATGTTGCTCCAAAAAAGGAACATAGAGAGAACAGAATTCCGCCTCGTTTGACTCCAAAGATGGCAAGAGAAGGCGGCCGCGAAGACTTTATTCCTGACCCGGAATCACATTTCGTCCCAAGTCGAACCCCACGTAAACCCTTTATTAACCAGAGTAATACTACCTATTCCCGTTGACGCCCATACGGTACCATGTTATCCCATGAAATCCCGCACCGCGCAGAGGCGAAGCGGCAGGGATCTCGCCGGGAAACGGGCCCGGTCGGGGGCGCCAAGGACCGTGGGGGCGGCATGGCACTGTTTCTTTCGACGTACATTAATAAGGTAGACAAGAAAGGGCGGGTTTCCGTTCCCGCTTCGTTCCGCTCTGCGCTCGCGGGCCAAAGCTTCGCCGGCATCGTCGCCTTCCGCTCCTATAAATACCCCGCCTTGGATGCCTTCGGCGCCGACCGCATGGAACAGCTCTCGGCCAGCGTCGACGAGCTGGCCCTGTTCTCCGAGCAGCAGGACGACCTGGCCGCCACCCTGTTCGCCGACGCCCATCAGATTCCCTTCGATACCGACGGCCGCGTGGTGCTGCCCGAGCCCCTGGTCCGCCATGCCGGGATCACGGACCGCGCCGCCTTCGTCGGCCGCGGCCCCAGCTTCCAGATCTGGGAGCCGGAGGCCTTCCACAAGTTCCAGGCCGGCGCGCGGCAACGGGTCGGCAGCGCCGGCGTGACGCTCAAACTTCGGCCGACCTCCGGAGGGGCCGGCGGCCCGACCCCGGGGGAAAAGCCGTGACGGCGCGCTCGTCACAGGCCGATGCCGGATCGCCGGCCCACACACCCGTCCTCTTGCGCGAAGTGCTGGAAGCGATCTCGCCCAGGGCCGGCGCCATCTACGTGGACGGCACCTTCGGCGCCGGCGGTTATGCCCGCGCCATCCTCGAGGCGGCGGCCTGCACCGTCTACGGCATCGACCGCGACCCCCAGGCGATCGCCGCCGCGACGCCTCTGGTCCGGGCCCATGAGGGGCGCCTGCACCTGATCGAAGGCTGTTTTGGCGACATGGAGAGCCTGCTGTCGGGGCACGGCGTCGTCCGCGTCGAGGGCATCGCCTTGGACCTCGGCGTCTCGTCGATGCAGCTCGACGTGCCCGAGCGCGGCTTTTCGTTCCGCTACGAGGGGCCGCTCGACATGCGCATGGGCCGTTCCGCCGTGACCGCCGCCGATGTGGTCAACGGCTTCCCCGAGGCCGAGCTCGCCGACATCATCCACCGCTTCGGCGAGGAGCGATTCGCGCGCCGCATCGCGCGCGCCATCGTCGAGGCCCGCGCCGAGACCCCCATCACCGGCACCAAGCAGTTGGCCGAGATCGTGCGCCGCGCGGTGCGCGGCAAGCACGACGGCATCGATCCGGCGACCCGCACCTTCCAGGCGCTGCGCATCTTCGTCAACGACGAGATGGGCGAGATCGAGCGCGGCCTTGGGGCGGCCGAGCGTTTGCTTGCGCCCGGCGGGCGGCTTGCCGTGGTGTCGTTCCATTCGCTGGAGGACCGGCCGGTCAAGAGGTTCCTGGCCGAGCGCAGCGGCGAGGCCCCCCGTCCCTCGCGCCACGCGCCGGAACGCCCGAGCACGCACGCCCCCACCTTCCGCCTTCTCACGCGGCGCGCGGTGCGCCCCGGCGGGTCCGAGATCGCGCGCAATCCCCGGGCCCGTTCGGCGCGGCTTCGCGCCGGCGAGCGCACTGGAGCGCCGACGCCCCGCCAGTCGGATGTGAAACCGGCCGCCCCGAAAGCGGCGCCCGAGAGGGGAGCCGGGCGATGATCCGCCGCTCCACCCTGGTCGCGATCGTCCTCATGCTCGCCATCGGCATCGGCCTCTACCAGCTGAAGCACGAGGTCCAGCTGCTCGAGGAACGGTTGGCCGACGTCAACCGCGACATCCTCGCCGACCAGGAGGCGATCCACGTCCTGGACGCGGAATGGACCTATCTGAATCGGCCCTGGCGCCTCGAGGCGCTGGCCCAACGTCATCTCGAGCTCGCTCCGCTGGCCGCGGCGCAAGTCGTCACCTTCGACCAACTTCCCTCAAGGCTCGAACCGGTGATTTCCGACGCCACCAACCCCACCGCGGCCGGCGGGGCGAACCACCAGAGCCGGTCGCCGGAATCCGCCCCCCGGCCCCAGCCGGTGGCGAAGCCCACCCAGCCGGCAGCCGCAAAGCCCGCGCCCAAGCGCGTGCCCGCCGACCTGCCCGGGGTTTCGCCGAATCCGGCGCCCATATTTTCGCCCACTTTGACGCCCACCCTTGCGGAGGCCACGCAATGACACACGTCCGGCTGCCGGATCCACGGCCCGATCGGATTCCCCATTGCGGCGCTGCGGCGCGCGACCGAGGCCACGTCCGCCAGGCGATCGAGACCGGGCGCACGCGGCTGGTGTTGTCGGGCGCGTTATTCGCGATGGGATTCTTGGTCATCGGTCTTCGCCTCGTCGACGTCACCATGTTCCGCCAGGGCGCCGAGCCGGCGCTCAGCTCGGCGCCGCAAGCCGATCAGCTGCGCATGGAACGGGCGGACATCGTGGACCGCAACGGGGTGATTCTCGCCACCAGCCTCGAGACCGCCTCGCTCTATGCCCATCCCAAGCAGGTGATCGACGCAGCCGAGGCCGCCAAGGAGCTCGCGGCCGTGCTGCCCGATCTCGACCAGCAGGAGACGGCCGCCCGGCTCGCCTCCAACCGCGCCTTCGTGTGGATCCGGCGCAACCTGACCCCCAAGCAGGAATACGCGGTCAACCGGCTCGGCGTCCCCGGCCTCTATTTCCAACGCGAGGACCGGCGCGTCTATCCCTACGGCGCGCTCGCCTCCCACGCGGTCGGCTTCGCCGACATCGACAACAAGGGGCTGGCCGGAGCCGAAAACGAATTCGACGCCAAGCTGCGGGAGGGGACCCGTCCGCTGCAGCTGTCGCTCGATATCCGGGTGCAGAACATCGTTCACGAGGAACTGGCCGGCGCGATGCGCGAATTCGACGCCGCCGGCGCCGCCGGCGTCGTGCTCGACGTGCGGACCGGCGAGGTGCTGGCCATGGTGTCGCTCCCCGATTTCGACCCCAACGAGCCGGCGGCCTTCGATTCCGAGGCCCGTTTCAACCGCGCCACGCTCGGCATCTACGAGATGGGCTCCACGTTCAAGATCTTCACCACCGCGATGGCGCTCGAATCCGGCGTCGCCACGATCGAGGACGGGTACGACGCGTCCGACCCCATCCGCGTCGCCCGCTTCACCATCCGCGATTACAAGCCCAAGGGCCGCTGGCTCTCCATCCCCGAGATCTTCGTCTATTCCTCCAACATCGGCGCGGCCAAGATGGCGCTCGACGTGGGCGCGGCGCGCCAGCGCGCTTTCCTCGGCCGCCTCGGCCTGCTGCAACCGGCCACCATCGAGCTGCCCGAGGTCGGGTCGCCCATGGTTCCCTCGCCCTGGCGCGAGATCAACACCATGACGGTCGGATACGGCCACGGGCTGGCGGTGAGTCCGGTGCAGATGGCCGCCGCCGTGGCCCCGATGGTGAACGGCGGGGTTCTCCATCCCGCCACGTTGCTCAAGGCCGCCGCAAGCGGCGCGCAAGGCGCGCGCGTGCTGTCCGAGAAAACGTCGGACGAGATTCGCCGCCTCATGCGCCTCAACGTGGTGGAAGGCACCGGGACGCACGCCGCGGTTCCCGGCTACCTGGTGGGCGGCAAGACCGGCACGGCGGAGAAGAACGCGGACGGGAACTACAATCGCAAGTCCCTCCTTTCTTCCTTCGTCGCCTCCTTCCCCATGAACGAGCCGCGCTACGTGGTGCTGGTCATGCTGGACGAGCCCAAGGGCAACGCGGAGACCCACGGCTACGCCACCGGCGGCTGGGTCGCGGCGCCCGCCGCCGGCGCGGTGATCGCCCGCATGGCGTCCCTCGTCGGCATCGAGCCGGTGGACGAGGAGGCGCCCGAGATCCGCGAGGCGTTGAACCTCGATCTCAGTTCCCGGGGGCGCAGGCTTGCGTCTTATTGACCTGATGGAGGGAGCGCACATCGTGGCAGGCCGCGGACCAGAGCCAAGCGAAGTCGAGATCACCGGGCTCACCGCCGATTCCCGCCAGGCCCGGCCGGGCTATCTTTTCGCCGCCCTTGCCGGCACCAAGGCGAGAGGCACCGATTTCATCGGCGACGCCCTGGCGCGCGGCGTCGCCGCCGTGCTGGTGCCCCGCGACTTCGATTGCGACTCCGCGTTTCCGTCGCGCGCCGTTCCCTTCGTCAGCGACGACAATCCCCGCCGGCGCTTCGCGCTCATGGCCGCGCGCTTCTTCGGCGCGCAGCCGGAGACGATCGCTGCCGTGACCGGAACCAACGGCAAGACATCGGTCGCCGTCTTCACCCGCCAGATCTGGGAGCGGATGGGGCACCGCGCGGCCTGCGTCGGCACTCTCGGTTTGGTTGCCCCCGGGGTCGAAAGGCCCGGGGCACTCACCACCCCGGACCCCGTGGCGCTGCACCAAATGCTGGCTGACCTGGCGGGGGACGGGGTGGACCATCTCGCCATGGAGGCCTCCAGCCACGGCCTCGACCAGTACCGGCTCGACGGCGTGCGCGTGCGGGCCGCCGGATTCACGAACCTCTCACGCGATCATCTCGATTATCACCGCGACATGGACTCGTACCTGAAGGCGAAGATGCGCCTTTTCGGCGAGATCATGACGCCGCCGGGCGCAGCGGTGTTGAATGCCGACGTCCCCGAATTCGAACGCCTCGCCTCCCTCTGCCGCTCCCGCGGCCACCGCGTCATCGCCTATGGCCGGAACGGGGCCGACCTCGGATTCCTCTCGCGCACCGCCACGCCCCGCGGCCAGCGGATCGAGATCCAGGTGCAGGGACGCCCGTTTGCCGCGGACCTGCCGCTCGTGGGCGGCTTCCAGGCCATGAACGCGCTGTGCGCGCTGGGGCTCGTGATCGCCACCGGCGGGGACGCCGAGGAGGCGGTGGCCGCGCTCGGGACATTGTCGGGCGCGCCCGGCCGCATGCAGCTCGTGGCGACGACGAAGAACGGCGCGTCGGTGTTCGTCGATTACGCCCACACGCCCGACGCGCTCGAGAACGTGCTGGCCGCGCTTCGGCCCCATGCGCAGGAACGGCTCATCGTCGTCTTCGGCTGCGGCGGCGACCGCGACAAGGGAAAGCGCCCCCTCATGGGCGAGCTGGCGGCGCGCCTGGCCGATCTTGCGGTCGTGACCGACGACAACCCCCGCACCGAGAACGCCGCCCACATCCGCCGCGAGGTGCTGGCCGGAATGGTCGGGTCCGCGGGCAAGGTCCGCGAGATCGGAGACCGCGGTCAGGCGATCCGCACCGCGGTGGCCGAGCTCGGCCCCGGCGACCTGCTGGTCGTGGCCGGCAAGGGCCATGAGCGCGGGCAGATCGTGGGCAGCGAAACTCTTCCCTTCGACGACGCCGAGGTGGCCCGATCGGCCGTGTCCGAGCGGGGTCGCGAGGCGCGATGACCGGGGTCTTATGGACGGCGGCCGAAGCCGAGGCCGCGACCGGCGGCCGGGCCACCCGCGCCTTCGAGGCCACGGGCGTCGTCATCGACAGCCGCGCGACCGGCCCCGGCGATCTCTTCGTCGCCCTCAAGGGCCCGCGCTTCGACGGCCATGATTTCGCGATCGATGCGTTCGCCCGCGGCGCCGCGGCGGCGGTGGTGAGCCGCGTGCCCAAGGAGATCGACGCCTCCGCTCCGCTGCTGATGGTCGACGATCCCTTCCAGGCGCTCAACCGGCTCGCCGAGGCCGCGCGGGCGAGAAGCCGCGCCAAGATCATCGCGGTGACGGGAAGCGTGGGCAAGACCGGCACCAAGGAGGCGCTGCGGATCGCCCTCCTGCCCCAGGGCCGGGTCTGCGCCACCGAAGGAAACCTGAACAATCAGATCGGGCTGCCGTTGAGCCTGGCGCGCATGCCCGTGTCCGCCGATTTCGGCGTGTTCGAGCTCGGCATGAGCCGGCCCGGCGAGATCGCGCCGCTGTCGCGCCTGGTGCGGCCGGACGTGGCCGTCATCACCACCATCGAGCCGGTGCATTCCGAGTTTTTCGAGTCGCTGGCCGACATCGCCGACGCCAAGGCCGAGATTTTCGCCGGCATGCATGGCGGCACCGCCGTGCTCTATCGCGAGAACCCGTATTTCCCGTGGCTGGCCGACGCCGCGTGGCGGGCCGGCGTCGACACCGTGATCGGTTTCGGCGCCCATCCCGAGGCGACCGCCCGGCTCATCGACTGCGAGCTGCGCGCGAACTCGAGCCGCGTCACGGCGGTCATCGAGGGTTCGACCGTCACCTACCGGCTCAGTGTTCCGGGCCGCCACTGGGTGATGAACAGCCTCGCCGTCCTGGCGGCCGTCTATGCCGCGGGCGCGAACGTCGTCCAAGCCGCGGCCGAGCTCTTCAAGCTGCAGGCGATCAAGGGCCGCGGCCGCCGCCACCGGGTCGTCACCCAGGACGGCGACTTCGAGCTGTTCGACGAATCCTATAACGCCAGCCCGGCCTCGATGCGCGCGGCCATCTCGGTGCTGGCGTCGAGCGAGCCCCTGCCCGGCGGGCGCCGCATCGCCGTCCTGGGCGACATGCTGGAGCTGGGGCCGGACGCCGCCCGACTCCACGCCTCGCTCGCCAATGACTTGGCCGCCGCCGGCGTCGATCTGGTGTTCACGGCCGGTCCCAACATGCGCCATCTTCACGACGCCCTGCCCGAGGCCATGCGCGGCGGCCATGCCGCAACCTCCGACGCGCTTGCGGGCATCGTCACCGAAGCGGTGAAGCCGGGCGACGTGGTTACCGTCAAGGGATCGTTCGGAAGCCGCATGGCGGTGGTGGTCGACGCGCTGTTGGCCCTGAATTCGGCCCCGGCGCGGGTCGCCAACGGATATTGAGCGGCCGCCATGTTCTACAATCTTCTCTATCCCCTGGCGGACCAGTTCAGCGCCTTCAACCTGTTCCGCTACCTCACGTTCCGCACCGGCGGCGCGGTGATGACGGCGCTTCTGGTGAGCTTCCTTCTCGGGCCGACCGTCATCGGCTGGCTCAAGAAACGGCAGGGGAACGGCCAACCGATCCGCACCGACGGTCCGGAAAGCCACATCTTGACCAAGGCCGGCACGCCCACCATGGGCGGCGTCCTCATCCTGATCGCGGTCACGGTCAGCACGCTGCTGTGGGCGGATCTCGTCAACGGTTTCGTGTGGGCGGTACTGCTGGTCACGATCGGGTTCGGGGTCATCGGCGGGATCGACGACTACCTCAAGCTCAGGCGGCGCTCGAGCCGCGGCCTGAGGGGACGGGTCAAGCTGCTGGCCGAAAGCGGGATCGCGCTCCTGGTCGGCCTCATCATCATGCATTTGACCGCCGAGCCGCTCGCTACCGAGCTCGCGGTGCCGTTCCTGAAGCAGGTGCTGATCGACTTCGGCGTCGGCTTCCTGATCGTGGGCGTGTTGGTCATGGTCGGCGCGTCGAATGCCGTGAACCTCACCGACGGGCTCGACGGGTTGGCGATCGTGCCGGTGATGATCGCGGCGGGCTGCTTCGCCCTCATCTCGTATCTGGTCGGCAACACAGTTTTCGCCAATTACCTGCAGATCCACTACGTCGCCGGCACCGGCGAGCTCGCCGTGTTCTGCGGGGCGCTGGTGGGAGCGGCCTTGGGCTTCCTGTGGTTCAACGCGCCCCCCGCCATGGTCTTCATGGGCGATACCGGATCGCTGTCCATGGGCGGCGCCTTGGGCGCCATCAGCGTCGCCACCAAGCACGAGCTGGTTCTGGCCATCATCGGCGGGCTGTTCGTGCTGGAGACGGCCTCGGTCATCGTGCAGGTGGTCTCGTTCAAGCTCACGGGGCGGCGGGTCTTCCGCATGGCGCCGCTGCACCACCACTTCGAGAAGCTGGGGTGGAAAGAGCCGACGATCGTCATCCGCTTCTGGATCATCGCGTCGCTCCTGGCCCTCATCGGCCTCTCGACGCTGAAGCTGAGGTAGCGATGGTCCCGGTGCGCATCTTGAAGGACAAGACGGTGGCGGTGATGGGCCTGGGCCGCTCGGGGCTGGCCGCGGCCGAGGCGCTGCTGGCCGGCGGCGCGGCCGTGCTGGCGTGGGACGACAGCGAACCAGCGCGGACCAAGGC
>JBAVNO010000027.1:0-32628 GCA_049691095.1 Alphaproteobacteria bacterium
GCTCGACCTCGCGCCCGCCCAGCGTCTCCGCCCGTCGCCCTTCGGGCGCGCCGGGGTCTTTCCCGCCGACGGCCCGCGCCGGTTGCGGGTCGCCCTGCTCGCGGGATGCGTTCAGACGGTGCTGGCGCCGCGCATCAACGCCGCGACCGTCCGTCTTCTCACCCGCCACGGCGTCGAGGTGATCGTGGCGCCGAAGTCCGAATGCTGCGGCGCGATCGTGCATCATCTGGGCGAGCGCGAGGCGGCGCTTCGTTCGGTCCGTGCGAACGTCGCGGCCTGGTCGCGATTGATCGAAGAGGGCGGGCTCGACGCCGTGGTGTGCAACGCGTCGGGCTGCGGGACGATGGTGAAGGATTACGGCTTCCTCCTTCGCGGCGAGCCCGCGCTCGCGGACAAGGCGGCGCGGATATCCGAGCTGGCCTGCGACATCAGCGAGATCGTCCGCGAACTGCCGCTCAAGGCGCCGAAGGCGCCGCGGCCGCTCTCGCTCGCGTACCTGTCCGCCTGCTCGCTCCAGCACGGGCAGCGCATCGACGCGCTGCCGATCGGCCTTCTCGCGGGCGCCGGGTTCGAGGTCCGCAGCCTTCCCGAGGCGCATCTGTGCTGCGGATCCGCCGGCACCTACAACGTGCTGCAGCCGGCCAATGCGGCGGAGATGGGGCGGCGCAAGGCCGACGCCATCGCCAGGAGCGGCACCGACGCGGTCGCGAGCGGCAACATCGGCTGCATGATGCAGATGGCGCGCCATACCGCACACCCCATCGTTCACACGGTCGAGCTCCTGGATTGGGCCACCGGCGGACCCGAGCCCGAGGCGCTCGCGGGACGAATCGCCGGCGCGACCTAGTCGACCGAGACGTCGGTCTCGTCGCTTTCCTTGACCGTGGCGATGCGCAGGATGTTCGTCGTTCCCGCCTTCCCGAACGGCACGCCGGCGGTGATCACGATGCGGTCGTCGACCTTCGCAATTCCCTCGCCCAGCACGGTGCGGCAGGCCTTGTTCACCATCTCGGTGAAGTTCTGGATGTCGGTCGTGTGCACGCAGTGCACGCCCCACACAAGCGAAAGCTGGCGCGCCGTGATGCGCTCGGCCGACAGGCCGACGATGGGCACGTCGGGCCGTTCGCGGGCGGAGCGCCTGGCGGTGGCGCCGGAGCGCGAATAGGTGACGATGGCGGCCGCCGAGATGGTGTGCGCGACCTGGGCCGCCGCGGCGCTGATGGCGTCCGCGATGGTGGCCTCGGGCTCGGGGTGGTTGGCATCCATGATCTTGCGGTACGAGGGGTCCTTTTCCACCCGCTCGATGATGCGGGCCATCATCTTCACCGACTCCACCGGAAACTCGCCGATGGCGGTTTCGGCCGACAGCATCACGGCATCCGCACCGTCATAGACCGCGGTCGCCACGTCCGAGGCCTCGGCGCGGGTGGGGCTCGGCGCATGGACCATGGAATCCAGCATCTGGGTGGCGACCACGACCGGCTTTCCCGCCCGCCGGCCCGCCCGGATGATTCGTTTCTGGATGATGGGAACCTGCTCGGGGGGCATTTCGACGCCAAGATCCCCGCGCGCCACCATCACGGCATCCGAAAGGTCCACGATCTCGTCCAGGCACTCCACCGCGTGGGGCTTCTCGATCTTGGTCAGGATCGCCGAGTCGCCCTGGACCATCTGCCTGACCTCGATGATGTCCTGGGGCCGCTGCACGAACGAAAGCGCGAGCCAGTCCACGCCCATGTCGAGGCCGAATTCGATATCGCGGCGGTCCTTGTCGGTGATCGCGGACAGCTCCAGCACGGCGTCGGGCACGTTGACGCCCTTGTGGTCGGAAAGCTGCCCGCCCACGACGACCTCGGTCTCGGCGAAGCCCTTGCCGCATCTCCGCACCCGAAGCCGGATCCGGCCGTCATCGAGCAGGATGCTGGTGCCCGGCGACAGGGACCGGAAAATCTCGGGGTGGGGCAGGGGGGCGCGGCGCTGCGTTCCGAGCCGGGTCGAAAGGTCGAAACGGAAGAAATCGCCCGCCGACAGCGTGACCGATCCGTTCTCGAACTCGCCGACGCGAAGCTTCGGGCCCTGCAGGTCCATGAGCACGCCGATGGGGCGCCCGGTAACGCGCTCCAGCTCGCGGATGTAATAGAGCCGGCGGCGGTGCTCCTCGTGGACGTCGTGGCTGAAGTTGAGGCGGAAGACGTCCGCGCCGGCCTCGAACAAGGTGCGAATCCGGTCCGGGCTCGAGCTTGCCGGTCCCAGGGTGGCGACGATCTTGGGGTTACGTTCGCGGCGCATTGGGCGGCAACATTAGTCGGCGTTCTTCTTCGCGGCCAGCGATTTCGCGGCGCCGGCTCGGCTCTTTCGCCGGCGCGATGCACGGCCGGGCGGCGGAGCGTGGACCGCCGCGCGGGCGAAGGCCGAGTCGGAGCGGGCAGCCCGGCCGTGGGCGGCGCGCTCATCGCTGTCGTATTGGGCAAGCACCCATTCGAGATGGGCGCGCATGGCGCCGCCGGCCGCCTCCTGGTCGCGGTCGCGGATGGCCTCGAAGATGCGGCGGTGCTGGGCCAGGATGCGCCGGTCGTCGGCCGGCGTATCGGCGAGCTTCGAGCGGTGGAAGACCAGCATCTCGGACAGGATGTCCCGGATCGCGCCCAGCAGATGCATGTACACGGTGCTGCCCGTCGCCTTGGCGATGGCGAAATGGAAGCGGATGTCGTCCTCGGCCTTGCTGGTCTCCTTGCGGCGCGGATCGGCCATCATGGCGAGCACCGATTCGATCTCGCGGATCTGCGCCGGCGTCGCGTGCTGGGCGGCGCGGCGCGCGGCCCAGATCTCGAGGCTGGCGCGAATCTCGGCCAGGTCGCGCAGGTTCTCGCGGCTGAGCCGCACCAGCTCCACCAAGGGCGCATCGGGCGCGGCGCCCGAGGCGAGCACCCTGGTGCCGCCGCCCTGGACCGCGGACACGAATCCTTGCGCCTTCAGCCGCTGCAGCGCCGCGCGCACCGAGACGCGGCTGACGTTCATCAGGAACGCGAGCTGCCGCTCGCCGGGCAGGCGCTCTCCGGGGCGGATCTCGCCGCCGGCGATCAGGCTCAGGAGTTCGGCGGCGACGCGCTCCGAGATCCGCTCCCGCGGAATGCGCTGGAACCGGTGGTCGGGGGAGAGGGACAAGAATTGGCCTATTGGTAATACCAGTCGATCCTACGCCCCCGCACCCGGCCGGACAAGGGGCGGCCCGGCCACGGGGACGGTCCGGACTCTTCTCGGGGCGCGGCGCTCACCCGCCCTGGGCCGCATTTTCGGCCGCGCCAAAGCGGTTATACTCGGCCCATGCCGGAGCCGATGAAACGGGCGGGGCAACGGGGAGAGGGCCTGATCGCCGCCGACGAGCCGCCGCCCTACGAGATCGTCAACGCGCAGGCGCGCACGAGCGTCGTGTTCGTGTGCGACCACGCGAGCCGGGCCATTCCGCGCGCGCTGGGCAATCTCGGCCTTTCGCAGGAAGCGTTGTCCGCGCACATCGCCTGGGACATCGGCGCGGCGGAGGTCACGAGACGATTGAGCCGGCGCTTCGATGCCGTTGCGGCGCTGGCCGGCTATTCGCGTCTGGTCATCGATCTCAATCGGGCGCTCGATGACCCGACCTCGATCGCCGTCATCAGCGATGGCACCCTCGTTCCCGGGAACCGCGCGCTCGATCACGATGCGGCGCGGCTTCGCGCCGACGCGATCTTCCATCCCTATCACCGCGCGGTCGGCGGCGCGCTCGAGGCGCTGCGGCGCCAAGGCCATGTGCCCGCCCTGGTCTCGATCCACACCTTCACGCCCGTCTTCAGGGACGCGCACCGGCCCTGGGACGTGGGCGTGCTGTGGGACAAGGACGGCCGCATGGCGGTTCCGTTCATGGACAAGCTTCGGACCGAACATGGGCTCGATGTGGGCGACAACCTCCCCTATTCGGGGCGCGACCATTACGCGTTCACGGTGGATCATCACGCCGCCGCGTCGGGACTCCCCCATCTTTCGATGGAGATCCGCAACGATCTGGTCGCAAGCGAGGCGGGAGCCGAGAAATTCGCGCGCCTCATCGGCGACGTCATCGAGGAAATCGTGAGCGATCCCACCCTGTTCCGCGAGGAGATCTTCCCGGAATGATCAAGGACCCCGAGTTCACGCTGGGCATCGAAGAGGAATACCTGCTCGTCGACCGGGAGACGCGCGATCTGGTGGCGGAGCCGCCGGCCTCGATGCTGCCCGAATGCGAGGCGCTGATAGAGGAGCAGGTGAAGCCGGAGTTCCTGCGCTCGCAGATCGAGGTCGGGACCCGCGTCTGCCGAAGCCTGCCCGCGGCGCGGGCCGACCTGGCGCATCTGCGCGCCACCGTGGCCGAGGTGGCGGGGCGCTACGGCATGGCGCCCATCGCGTGCTCGATCCACCCCTTCGCCGAATGGGAAACGCAGCGGCACACCGACAAGGAGCGCTACAACCGTCTGGCGCGGGACTTCCAGGTCGTGGGCCGGCGGCTGATGATCTGCGGGATGCACGTGCACGTCGGCGTCTCCGACGACGAGCTCAGGATCGACCTGATGAATCAGGTGGCCTATTTCCTGCCCCATCTCCTGGCGCTCAGCACGTCGTCGCCGTTCTGGCAGGGCGAACGCACCGGGCTCCTGTCCTACCGCATCAGCGTGTGGGACGAGCTTCCCCGCACCGGGCTGCCCGAGCGCTTCGAAAGCTGGGGGGAATACCGCCGCCACGCCGCGATCCTGGTCGACGCGGGGATCATCGAGGACGCGACCAAGATCTGGTGGGACATCCGGCCCAGCGCGCGGTTTCCCACGCTGGAAATGCGCATCACGGATGTCTGCACCCGGCTCGACGATGCGATCACCATTGCGGCGCTTTACCTGTGCGTCTTGCGGATGCTGTACCGGCTCCGGCGCAACAACCAGCGCTGGCGCATCTATTCGCGCATGCTGGTGACGGAAAACCGCTGGCGGGCGCAGCGCTACGGCATGGACGAGGGCCTGATCGATTTCGGCCGCGGCGAGATCGTTCCGTTCACCGATCTGTTGGAGGAGCTGCTGGGGCTCGTTGCCGACGACGCGGAGTTCTTCGGGTGCGTGGACGAGGTCGGCCGCGCCCGCGACATCGCGCGGCGCGGAACCAGCGCCCACCGCCAGCTTCGCGTCTACGACGAAGCGGTGGCCAAGGGGGCCTCGGCCCGCGAGGCGCTGCGGGCGGTGGTCGACTGGCTGGCGGCGGAGACGATTGCAGGGCTGTGACGGCGCGCCACCGACGGCTTCAGGCGCGGGCCTGGAACCGGAGCCCGGGCGACCCCAGATAGCAAGCAGGATCAGGATGGGTAATCGAAGCCCCGGCGCCGCCGGAGGCCGGGAATTAGGAAGGGGAGGCCCGTGATGGACGAATCCACCCGCACCGCGCTCGAGGCGGCCGCGTTCCGCCGCCTGGTGCAGCACCTGCGCGATCATCCCGAGGTCCAGAACATCGATCTGATGAATCTGGCCAGCTTCTGCCGCAACTGCCTGTCCAAATGGTATCGCGCCGCGGCCGAGGAAAAGGGGCTCGCCATGACTTACGACGAGGCCCGCGAGATCGTCTACGGCATGCCCTACAAGGAATGGCAGGCCAAGTTCCAGAAAGAGGCTACCAAGGAACAGCTCGAGGCCGTCGCGGAGACCCAGGCCCAGGCCGAGCAGGGCCGCTAAAGACGTCGGCGGAGTCTGCGCGCGTGTCTTGCCCGCGGGGCGGCGCGCCGGTATGGTCCTGCGTCCGCGCGAGCGCATTCCGCGGCGGACGGTCCCAAGCTTCATTCCTGGTCGGAGTTGCACCATGGCCAAAACCGGCGGCATCGCCGCGAACCATCTGCGTTCGTTCATCGAGCGCATCGAGCGCCTGGAAACGGACAAGGCGGCGCTCGCCGCCGACATCCGCGAAGTCTATGCGGAGGCCAAGGCCGGCGGCTTCGAGCCCAAGGTGATGCGCAAGGTGATCGCGATGCGCAAGAAGGACGCGGACGATCTCGCCGCCGAACAGGCGACGCTCGATCTCTACACGCGGGCGCTCGGCATGGCCCGCGAAGCGGCGGAATAGGCACCCACGGCGCGCGGGCCTAGGGGCGCCCGCCGACGTCCTTGGCGGCGGCGAAGGCCGGCTCTTTCCCGCCGCTCACCTCGAAATGAATCCACATGCCGGAGCGGGCGTGGCCGGGCGCGCCGCAGATCATGAGATATTTGCCCGCGGTTGCGGCCTTGAAGCGGAAATCATCCTTTTCGCCGCCGGCGATTCCGGCCTCGGGGTCGCGCGAATAGGCGCGGGGGATCGCCACCTCGGCACGGCCCGCCGTCTCGGGCATTTCCTCCTTGGTGTAGGTCTTTGTGAGGACGATGCTGTGGGGCAGGTTGCTGTCGTTGTTGGTGAACTTGATCTCGACCGTCCAGCCCGCGGGCACGGTGACGGTGGCGTCGCCGTCGTGATAGCCGTTGTAATTGAGGGCGCTGTTGTTGCCGTTCCATCCCGAAACGATGTCGAGCACGACCGTCTTGGCCGCGGCATCGGCCGTCATCCACGACACGGCCCCGGCCGAAGCGCTCTCGCCGGCCGGCGCGGCCGATGCAAAGGCGAGCGACAGGACGGCAGCAAGGGCGGGGAGGAGCCGGCGGGCGGGGCGAGGAAGCGAGTCGGTCCGTGTCGGCATGATGGTCCTTTCGTTGGATTCGTCCACTAGGGCCGCGGCCGAATGATTTTACCCAAGAAAAAAGGACGGGGCCAACGCCCCGTCCAAGATCTCGCCTGATGGAGAGCCGCGACGCGCGGGCCGGCTCGAACCGGGCCGCGCGACGCCGCTTGCTCAGTCGGCCCCGAAGACGATGATCGAATCGCCGCCGTGGAAGTTGAGCTGGAAGTTTCCGCCCGCTGCGACCGCGATGCGCTGCTTCCCGTCCACCTTGAACGACATCGGCGCGGAGTTGACGCCGGCGCCCGCCTGGAACGACCACAGCGACTTGCCGGACTTCGCGTCATAGGCCTTGAACAGCCCGTTGCCTTCGCCGGCGAACACGAGTCCGCCCTTGGTGGTGAGCGTGCCGCCGATCATCGGCTGCTCGGTCTTCTGCTGCCAGACGATCTCGCCGGTGTCGATGTTCACCGCCGACACGTTGCCCCATTGGGCCTCGCCCGGGATGGCCTTGAACGCGCCGCCGAGCCACAGCTTGCCCTTCTCCCAAGGCACGCTCTTCACCTCGTAGTGCATCGGCTGGTGCAGGTTGACGTAATAGACCATGTGCGTGTTCGGATTGAACGCGCCCGGCGACCATTCCACGCCGCCGTTGGCCCCGGGAAGCATGCGCGTGCCCTCTCCCTCGGTGGGCAGCGCGAACAGGTTCTCGTGGGGCACCATCGGCTTCGAACGGCGGATGAGCTTGCCGGTCTTCCGGTCGTGGACATAGACCCATCCCGTCTTGCCGCCGTGGATGACGACCGGAACCATCTTGCCGCTTTCGTCCTTGGCGGTGGCGAGAATCGGCGGTGACACCGAATCGAGATCCCACACGTCGTGGGGGACGTATTGATACGCCCATACGATCTCGCCGGTATCGGCCTTCAACGCCAGGAGCGAGTCGGACCACCGGTTGTCGCCGGGACGCAGGGTTCCGTCGAGATCGGGAGACGGGTTGCCCGCAGTGGCGAAGATCATGCCGGATTCGGGATCGACGGCATTGGTCATCCAGTTGCCGGCGCCGCCGAATTTCCAGGCGTCCTTGTGCCCGCCGGATGCGACTGCGGCCTTCTCGGCCGCGATATCGCGATGCAGGTCGTTCTGGCCGTCGGCCTTGGCGACGTACACGCCTTCCCAGCCCTTGGCGCCATCGGGAGCGGCGTCGTCGGGGGCGGGGATGGTATGGGTGCGCCACACCAGTTCGCCGGTCTTGGCGTTATAGGCGCTGATGAATCCGCGAATGCCGTACTCGCCGCCCGAGATGCCGAGGATCACCGTGTCCTTGTAGATGGTGGGCGCGTGGGTCTCGGAATATCCGTATTCGGGATCGGCGACCTGGGTCTCCCACTTCACTTCGCCGGTCTTCTTGTCCAGCGCAATGAGCATGGCATCGAGCGTGCCCATGTAGACGTTGTCTCCCAACACCGCCACGCCGCGGTTGTTGGGGCCGCAGCAGAAGATGGTGGTGCCCAGCTTATGTTCGTGATGCCAAAGCAGCTTGCCGGTCTTGGCGTCGAGCGCGAAGACGTGGTTGTAGGGCGTGGTGACGTACATCACGTCGTCGTCGACGATCGGCGTGTTCTCGAACGAACCCAGCACGCCGGTCTGGAACATCCATTTGACCTTGAGGTTCTTGACCGTCTTGACGTTGATCTGGTCGTTCGGTGAATACCGCATTTGGCCGAGATCGCCGCCGTAGACCAGCCACTCGTCGCCCTGGTTCTTGCCGGACGTCAGCTCCTGCCACGGCTCGGCCGCGGCGAAATGGTTCGCCCCCATCGCTACGGCAGCCGCCAAAAGTGCCTTAGGTAGAATCCTTGCCTTCATCGTGCCATCCTCCCGGTTGTGATGACGCGGATGAAAAAGCGGCGTCCGCCTTTCCCCGGCACCCGCGTGGTGAGCCGGTCTTCTGGAGTACGGTCACGCACGAAAAAACGCCTCGGCCTCTGTCTTGCGACAGGTCGTGACCATATCCGCCGGCCAATTTTGCATTCGAACGCGGCAAAGCTAACACGTCCCTCGAAAGGCCGTCCATTAAGCTTTGGTCAGATTCTAATTCTCAGCCGCCGACTTCATGCTGCACCTGCTCAGTGAGCGAGCGCAGCTTCTTCTCCACATAGTTCAGGCGGTAGCACAGGAAATCCGCTTCCTCTTCCGAGTCGTCCTTGTTGCGGAAATTGAATTTGCGAGCCGCCTTGATGTCTTGGCGCTTCGATTCCGCGTCGGGCGAGTTGGGCAGATCGGCCAGCATCCGGTCGTCGTCCTTGACCGCGTCGTCCAGGATGATGGCGCGGATCTTCATGTTGCGGATTCCCGACAGGATCGCGCCTCTCAGCGCGTTGGTTTCGTCCACCATGCCGCGGAAGGCGAGAAGCAGGGTGTGCTGCTTCTCCGCCCCGGTGCCGGCCTGTTTGGCCAGATCGGAGATCGCCTTGCGGCCGCTGGCGGGCGGATTTTCCGGATTGGTGGCGAACGTCACCAGCTTGCTTACGGCCTGGTCCTGGTGCCAGTCGCCGTCGGCCGCGGGCGCCGGGCCGCCCCAAATCTCATCGGCGGTCAGCGCTTCCTTGTACGGGTTCTTGCAAGGCCAGTTCTCGATCTCGGTCGAGCCTGCCGCAGCCGCAAGCGGCGCCGCGGCCAAGCCCAGCACCGCGAACGAGACCAGTGCCGCGGCGATACGGACGGTGTTCATTCTGCCCTCCCTGGCGTGGCTGCGGAGCGTCGACGCCCGCGCATTTCCGGCATGATCCGCCACGGCCGCGGCGCAAGTCAAACAAGTCAAATCGGTCCCGGCGGCCCGGTCGCCCGGCGGCCGGCCGGGGCAAGAGCGGGCGTGGGCCGCACCGGCGTTCGCCGTTGGTGATTCCCGTCCGCTGGGCTATATGAGGGGGCCGGCGGGGCCGGCCCCCAAGACGATCCCCCAAGACGGTTCCAACGCGGCGGACAGAGAGACCAGCGACGATGAGCATCCTGCTAACCGGGGCCGCGGGCTTCATCGGTTTCCATACCGCCAGCGCCTTGTTGGCGCGGGGCGAGCGGGTCGTCGGCGTCGACGACATGAACGCCTATTACGACGTGCGCCTCAAGGAGGCGCGGCTCGCGCGGCTGGTGGACCGAGCGGGCTTCGCGTTCCACAAGCTCGACGTCGCCGACCGCGGCGCGATCGATCGTCTGATGGC
The DNA here is from genome assembly GCA_049691095.1 of Alphaproteobacteria bacterium. Classification (GTDB taxonomy): domain Bacteria; phylum Pseudomonadota; class Alphaproteobacteria; order DATDPM01; family DATDPM01; genus JBAVNO01. The sequence continues at coordinate 9,913 of JBAVNO010000027.1, forward strand.
GGGCGAGCCGGACATCGACCGGGTCATTCATCTCGCGGCCCAGGCGGGCGTGCGCTACTCGCTCGAGAACCCCTTCGCCTACACGCACGCCAATGTCGAAGGCCAGCTCGTTCTTCTGGAGGCGGCGCGCAGGCTCAAGGGCCTTCGTCACTTCGTCTATGCGAGTTCGTCGTCGGTCTACGGGGGCAACATCAAATTGCCGTTCTCGGTCGACGACCGGGTCGACAATCCGGTGTCGATCTACGCGGCCACCAAGAAATCCGCCGAGCTGATCGCGCATTGCTACAGCCATCTCTTTCGCCTGCCGTGCTCGGGCCTGCGGTTCTTCACCGTCTATGGGCCGTGGGGCCGTCCGGACATGTCGGCCTACATTTTCACCCGGGCGATTCTGGCCGGTGAACCGCTGCCGGTGTTCAATCACGGCGACATGAAGCGCGACTTCACCTACGTCGACGACATCGTCGCCGGCGTCATCGCGTGCCTCGACCATGCGCCCCGTGACGGGGGCGCCGCGCCGCCCCACCGCATCTACAACCTGGGCAGTCACCGCCCCGAGCCGCTGCTGCGGTTCATCGCGATCATCGAGCGCGAGCTGGGGGTGAAGGCGAAGCTGAAGATGGAGCCGATGCAGCCCGGCGACGTGAAGGAAACCTACGCCGACATCGACTCGAGCCGCCGCGACTTCGGGTTCGATCCCGCCACCACCATCGACGAGGGTTTGCCGCGCTTCGTCGCCTGGTACCGCGAGTACCACAAGGCGTAGCGCGGCCCGCGTATCTCGATCCGCGATTGCGTTTGCGCGATTGCGTTTGCGTTTTTCCGTCGGCCGCTCGCGCCTATGTGCCCGCGTACATGCTCTCGATCAGGGACGCATAGGCCTCGAGGATCTTGTGCCGGCGCACCTTGAGGGTGGGAGTGAGCTGCGCGTTGTCGATCGCGAAGGGCTGCGGCGCGAGACGGAAGCGGCGCACCCGTTCGATGGCCGAAAGGTCCCGGTTGACGCGCTCGACGACGGCGCCGACCGCGGCCACGAACTGGGGGTCGTCGGCAAGCCGCGCGAGGTCGCCCGGTTTGTCGCGCGCCGCGGCCCAGGCGCGGGCGAATTCGGCGTCCGGGACGATGATGGCGGCCAGATAAGGGCGGCGGTCTCCGACCACCATGGCCTGGGCGATCTCGGGCTCGAGCGTCAGCCTGCCCTCGACGCGGGCGGGAGAGACGTTGTCGCCCCCGGAATTGACGATGATGTCCTTCTTGCGGTCGGTGATCCTGATGTAGCCGTCCGCGTTCATGACCCCGACGTCGCCGGTGTGCAGCCAGCCGCCCTCGAGCGCGGCCTGGGTGGCCTCGGGATTCCGCCAATAGCCCTGCATGACCAGCTCGCCCCGGACCAGGATCTCGCCGTCTGCGGCGATCCTGACCTCGGCGCCCTTGATCGGCGGGCCGACGGTGCCGATCCGGTTGTCGGCCGGAGGATTGCAGCTCACCACCGGCGCCGCCTCGGTCTGGCCGTAGCCCTGGAGCAGCCGAACGCCGAGCGCCGTGAAGAACATCGCGATGTCGTAGGAGAGCGGGGCGCCGCCGGAAACGAAGGCCTCGAGACGCCCGCCGAACCGGGCCCTCACCTTGCGGCGCACGAGCACGCCCAAGGCCCGATTGACGAGGCGTTCGGCGGGCGAAAGGCCCGCCGGGTTCTCGTAGGCGCGCCGGCCCAGCTCGAGCGTCTTCTGGAACAGGCGTTTCTTGAACGGGCGCTCCCGCTCGATGCCGGCGGTGATCCGCCGGTGCAGGATCTCGTAGAGCCTGGGTACCGCCGTAACCAGGGTCGGGCGCGCCGCCACCATGTCTTGGCCCAGCGTCTCGACGCCCTCCGCGTAATAGATCCGGGCGCCGATCGACAGTGGCAGGAACTGGCCGGCGGTGTGCTCGTAGGAATGGGACAGCGGCAGGAACGAGAGGAACAGGCTCCCGTCGGACATGAGGCTCTTCAGCAGCTCGTAGGCCCCGAAGCAGTTGGCGAGAATCGCGCCGTGGCTGAGCATCACGCCCTTGGGCGCGCCCCCGGTTCCCGAGGTGTAGATGATGCAGGCGGTATCCTGGCGGCCGAGCGCCGCGACCCATTTGCGCACCTGGTCGGGTTCGGCCGCGTCGGGTTCGGCCGCGTCGGGTTCGGCCGCGCCCGTGGCCAAGACGTCCGACCACGCCATGATCTTGAGTCCCGATTCCTGTGCGCGCCGCATCGGCTCGATCACGATCACCGTTTCGCACGTGCCCGCGTGCTGCGCCGCGGGTATCACCTTCGCGGCCAGCGGCGGGCTGGAAACGATGGCCGCGCGCGCGCCGCTGTTCTCGATCACGTGCTGGTGGTCGCGGACGGTATTGGTGGTATAGGCGGGCACGGTGATGGCGCCCGCGGCCATGATCGCGAGATCCGCCACCAGGAACTCCGGCCGGTTCTCCGATACCAAGACCACGCGGTCGCCGCGGACGACGCCGGCCTTGCGCAGCCCGCGGGCAAGGGAGGCGACCTCGGACGCGATCTCGCCCCAGCTCCGCTCGCGGTAACGGCCGCCTTCCTTGACGCCCACGAGCGGACGGCGCGAAAGCCGATCCGCCTGGTCGAAGAACATCGCGGGAAGGCTGCTCCAGCGCTGATAACAGGCGGCTTGCGCGTCTTCGACCATGCGTCCCCACGGGTCCCGTTCGCGAGCCTCGGGCCTCGTTAAAACCTGTGATAGAAATGTCCGTGCCCGCGAAATGCTTGGCCTCGGCCTCGAGAAGTCTTATATGGCTTTAACTCCCCTCACGGAAGGTACAGGGAAAACGACGATGCATGGAACCGCCGTCACCGGCGACCACGGCAGCGACTCCGGCCGTCTCCCGGAATGGAACCTGGATGACCTTTATCCCGGCCGGGACTCGCAGGCCCTGAAGGACGATCTGAAACGCGCCGCGGCGGACGCGGCGGCGTTCGAGGGGCGCTACAAGGGCCGCCTCGGCGCCCTGGCGGCGGAGGAATTCGCGGCCGCGATCCGCGGCTACGAAACGATCGACGAGCGGCTGGCCCGTCTCATGAGCTATGCCCAGCTCGCGTTCTCCATCGACATGGACGATCCCGAGGTCGCGCGCTTCTACCAGATGGTCCAGGAGCGCACGACCGACATCTCCACCCACCTTCTCTTCTTCGTGCTCGAATTGAACCGTCTCGACGACGCGGCCGTCGCCCGGCTGCTGGAAAACGCGGAGGCGCGCCGCTATGCGCCCTGGGTGCGGAACGTGCGCCAGTTCCGCGCCCATCAGCTTTCGGACGAGGCCGAACGGCTGCTGCACGAGAAGCACATCTCGGGGCGCGCGAGCTGGATCCGCCTCTTCGACGAGACACTGACGGCGCTGCGCTTTCCCCTCGACGGGCGGGAGCTGATCGAGACCGAAATCCTGCACCTGCTGTCCGACAAGGACCGCGAGACCCGGCGCAAGGCGGCCCATTCCCTGGGCCACGTGCTGGGCGAGAACATCCGCACCTTCTCCCTCATCACCAACACGCTCGCCAAGGACAAGGAGATCGAGGACCGCTGGCGCCATTATGAAAGCCCGGTCTCGCACCGCAATCTCAGCAACCAGGTCGAGAACGAGGTGGTCGAGGCGCTGGTGAAGGCGGTCACGGCCGCCTACCCCGGGCTTTCCCACCGCTATTACGCCATCAAGGCGCGGTGGCTGGGACTGGAGCGCCTCGAATTCTGGGACCGGAACGCGCCCCTGCCCGAGGACGAGGACCGCGTCATCCCGTGGCCGGAGGCCAAGGAGACGGTCCTTTCCGCCTATGGCGCGTTTTCCGGCGAACTGGCCGAGATCGGGGGCGGATTCTTCACCCGGCCGTGGATCGACGCCGGCCCGCGGGCCGGCAAGGCCTCGGGCGCGTTCTCGCACCCCACGGTTCCCTCGGTGCACCCCTATATCCTGATGAACTACCAGGGCAAGACGCGCGACGTCATGACCCTGGCCCATGAGCTGGGCCACGGCGTCCATCAGGTGCTGGCGGGGCCGCAGGGGCACTTCCTGTCGGACACGCCGCTCACGCTGGCCGAGACCGCGAGCGTGTTCGGCGAGATGCTGACCTTCCGCGCCCTGCTCGAGCGCGAGCGCGCGGGCAAGCGCCGCCGTGTGATGCTGGCCACCAAGGTCGAGGACATGCTGAACACGGTGGTGCGCCAGGTCGCCATGTTCGAGTTCGAGCGGCGCGTGCACGCCGAGCGGCGCGAGGGGGAGGTGACGGCGGGACGGCTGGGCGAAATCTGGCTCGAGACCCAGCGCGAGTCGCTGGGTCCGGCGGTCAACGCGGCCGGCGATTACCGGCATTTCTGGGCCTACATCCCCCATTTCATCCATTCACCGTTCTACGTCTATGCCTACGCATTCGGCGACTGCCTGGTGAACTCGCTGTATTCCGTCTATCAGGGCGCGCCCGCGGGGTTCGTCGAAAAATATCTGGCCATGCTGCGGGCGGGCGGGACGCTGCGCCACAAGGAGCTGCTGGCACCCTTCGGTCTCGACGCCTCCGATCCGGCGTTCTGGGGCCGCGGGCTCAGCGTCATCGCCGGCCTGATCGACGAGTTGGAAGGCCTCGAATAGGCGCCCTCCGGGCGGTCCGGCCCCCGGCCGGGGGAAATTTTCGCCCGCGACATGTTAGCTTCTTGGCAAACGGCCTCGATCACGGCATTGTTTGCCCGGCAATACCGCCAGGGACCCAGATCGGGGGTCGGGTCCCGGCGTCGGTTAGGGGAAACTGCCTGACATGAAGATCGCGATTCCGAAGGAGCGCAGGCCCGAGGAAGCCCGGGTTGCGGCCACGCCCGAAACCGTGAAAAAACTGACCGCTCTCGGCGCGCAGGTGACCGTCGAAGCCGGCGCCGGGGCGGGATCGTCGATACCCGACGACGCCTACAAGGCCGCCGGCGCAACCGTCGCCGCCGACGAGGCCGGGGCGCTTCGGGACGCCGACATCGTGCTCAAGGTGCAAAGGCCGATGGGCCCGGGCGAGGGCGGAGCCGACGAGATCGGAATGATGAAATCCGGCGCGCTGCTGATCGGCATGCTGGCGCCGTTCGCGAGCCGCGACCTGGTCGCGGCCTACGCCAAGCAGGGGCTGCTGGCGTTCTCGATGGAGCTGCTGCCCCGCATCACCCGGGCGCAGACGATGGACGTTCTCTCCTCCCAGAGCAATCTGACCGGCTATAAGGCGGTGATCGACGGCGCGGCGGAGTTCGGCCGCATCTTCCCGATGATGATGACGGCGGCCGGAACGGTGCCGCCGGCGCGCGTGGTGGTGATGGGTGCCGGCGTGGCCGGCCTGCAGGCCATCGCGACCGCGAAAAGGCTCGGGGCCATCGTCTCGGCCTTCGACGTCCGCCCCGCCGCGAAGGAACAGGTGGAAAGCCTGGGGGCCACGTTCATCTCCGTGGAATCGCCCGAGGTTGCCACCGCCGAGACGGCGGGCGGCTACGCCCGCGAGATGAGCGAAGAGTACAAGCGCAAGCAGGCCGAAAAGGTCCACGAGACCCTGAAGAAGCAGGACATCGTCATCTGCACCGCGCTCATTCCCGGCAAGCGCGCGCCGATCCTGGTCACGGCCGACATGGTCAAGGACATGAAGCCCGGCGCGGTGATCGTCGACCTCGCGGTCGAGGCGGGCGGCAACTGCGAGCTATCGGAAGCGGGCAAGGTGGTGGTGAAGCACGGGGTGAAGATCGTCGGCCACAACAACGTGCCGAGCCGCGTGGCGGTGGACGCGAGCGCGCTCTATGCACGCAATCTGCTGCAATTCGTCGGTCTGCTCGTCGACAAGGAGAGCAAGCAGCTCAAAGTCAATTGGGACGACGAAATCATCCGCGCCACGTGCCTTACGCGCGACGGCGCAATCGTGAATGAAGCCCTGAAGTCCTGAGGAGAGACTCGTAATGCAGGCTCCTGATCTCGCAACCACCGGAACCCTGGCCGCGCAAGCGGGCCACGCGGTCGGCCTCGATCCGCTGGTCGTGGGCCTGACCGTCTTCGTGCTGGCCGTGGTCGTCGGCTTCTACGTCATCTGGGGAGTCACACCGGCGCTGCACTCGCCGCTGATGTCGGTCACCAACGCCATTTCCTCGGTGATCGTGGTCGGCGCCCTGATCGCGGCGGGACCGGCGGACTTCAACTTCTCGAAGATCATGGGCTTCCTGGCGGTGGCCCTGGCTTCGGTCAACATCTTCGGCGGGTTCATCGTCACGCAGCGCATGCTGCAAATGTTCCGCAAGAACAAGTAGGCGGGGAGGAACGCAGTGTCTGCGAACGCATCGGCTCTCGCCTACCTAATCGCCTCGATCTGCTTCATCCTGGCGCTTCGGGGCCTCTCCAGCCCGGAATCGGCGCGCAAGGGCAACCTGTTCGGCATCAGCGGCATGATCATCGCCGTCGTGACCACGCTGCTCCTGCCCGACGTGGTCAGCTACGGCACGATCCTGGCGGGTGTGGTCATCGGCGGCGCGGTCGGCACCGTGATCGCGCTTCGGATCCAGATGACCGCGTTGCCCCAACTGGTCGCGGCCTTCCACAGCCTGGTGGGTTTGGCGGCCGTGTTCGTGGCGGCGGCGGCGTTCTACGCGCCCGAGTCGTACGGCATCGGGGTGACTGGCGCCATCAAGACCCAGAGCCTGATCGAGATGAGCCTGGGCACCGCCATCGGCGCCGTCACCTTCACCGGCTCGATCATCGCCTTCTCCAAGCTGCAGGGGATCATGACCGGCGCGCCGCTCGTATTCCCCGGGCAGCACTGGCTCAACCTTACGCTGGGCCTTCTGCTGGTCGCGATCGTCGCCTATTTCGTCGCCACCGAAGCGCCGGGCGCGTTCTGGGCCATCGCGTTCCTGTCCTTCGTGCTGGGCGTGCTCATCATCGTCCCCATCGGCGGCGCCGACATGCCGGTGGTGGTGTCCATGCTCAACTCCTATTCGGGATGGGCGGCCGCGGGCATCGGGTTCACGCTCGAGAACAATCTCCTCATCATCACCGGCTCGCTGGTCGGGTCCTCGGGCGCGATCCTCAGCTACATCATGTGCAAGGGCATGAACCGGTCGTTCTTCAACGTCATCTTGGGCGGGTTCGGCGTGGCGGCCGGCACGGCTGCGGCGGGCGCCCGGCCGGAACGGCCGGTCAAGTCGGGCAGCGCCGAGGATGCGGCGTTCATCATGAAGAACGCCGGCTCGGTCATCATCGTGCCCGGCTACGGCATGGCGGTGGCCCAGGCCCAGCACGCGGTGCGCGAAATGGCCGACACGCTCAAGAAGGAAGGCGTGAAGGTGCGCTACGCCATCCATCCGGTGGCGGGCCGCATGCCGGGCCACATGAACGTATTGCTGGCCGAGGCCAACGTGCCCTACGACGAGGTGTTCGAGCTCGACGACATCAACAACGACTTCGCCACCACCGACGTGGCCTACGTCATCGGCGCCAATGACATCACGAACCCGGCCGCCAAGACCGACCCCACGAGCCCGATCTACGGCATGCCGATCCTGGACGTGGAGAGGGCGCGCACCGTGCTGTTCGTCAAACGCTCGATGGCCTCGGGCTACGCGGGCGTCGACAACGAGCTGTTCTACCGCGACAACACCATGATGCTGTTCGGCGACGCCAAGAAGATGACCGAAGGAATCATCAAGGCGCTGGCCTGAGACTGCGACGATCTAGGGGGAAGGGGGGCGGTCGCCGGAAGGTGCCGCCTTTCTTTCATTTGCGCCGCGGCGTTCCGTATCCGCGCTTGTCGGCGGCGCAATCCCAGACCCTCTGAAAAGCGAAAAGCCGCGCCGGGGTGACCCTGCGCGGCCTGCCTTGCCCCTTGGGGGCGACGCGATGCGGAGACCGGGCTAGAAGCCCTCGCGCTCCATGCGCTTGCGCATCATTTTGCGGAACCGCCGCACCGCTTCCGCGCGCTCGCGCGCCTTGCGCTCCGAGGGCTTCTCGTAGGCGCGGCGCAGCTTCATTTCCCGGAAGACGCCCTCGCGCTGCATCTTCTTCTTCAGCGCGCGCAGGGCTTGATCGACGTTGTTGTCGCGAACGATGACCTGAACGATGGTACCTACTCCTGGCTCAACATTCAGTAACGCCCCCGGCGCGGCGGGTTCGCCGCAGCGCCCAGGGACCGGCCGAGGCCGCGGTTCATAACACAGACCGAAACGCCTGTGAAGGGTCCGAAGGCGGCTTTTTGCCGCCCGCGTGGCCCCATCCGGCGTTACCGCCCTTCTTTACCGGCAGGCGGAAGGTGCGCATATTAAGATCATGGCAATCCTTAAAATTGCGCGAATGGGACACCCCGCTCTGCGGCGCCGGGCCGAAGAGGTCGCAAACCCCACCTCGGCCGCGATCCGCCGGCTGGTGAAGGACATGAAGGAAACCCTGGCCGACGTGGGCGGCGCGGGACTGGCGGCGCCCCAGGTCCATGTCCCGAAACGGGTCGTGATCTTCAGCGTGCCGCCGGAACGGATCACGGAAGAGCCCGGCGCCGCGCCCATGGATCTCGCCGTCCTCGTCAATCCGGTGGTCGAGCCCCTGACCGACGAGACCGAGCTCGGCTGGGAAGGGTGCCTCAGCGTGCCGGGCCTGCGCGGCGTGGTCCCGCGCTATACGCGGGTGCGGTATTCCGGCATCACGCCCGAGGGCCAACGGATCAAGCGCGAGGCCAGCGGATTCCACGCCCGGGTGGTCCAGCACGAATGCGACCATCTCGACGGCATCCTGTATCCCATGCGGATGACCGACCTTTCGCTGCTATGCTTCACCGACGAGCTGCGTCACGGACTGCCGGAGATCGTGCCCGCGCGGCGCGATACCGCCGGAAGCATTCCGTGAAGGAGGAATGACCATGACAAACGAACACCCCCACGGCGACAGCCTCGAACATTTGAAGGAACGGCTCTTGCTGGCGAGCCTGCCGCACGTGCCGTTCAAGGGCTGGTCGAAGGACACGCTTGCGGCCGCCGCGGCCGAGCTCGGGCTCGAGCGCGGGAGCGACGAGCTGGCCTTCCCCGGAGGCCCGGCGGACCTGGTGGAATATTTCAGCACCTATACGGACCACAAGATGGTCACCGTCCTCGAGCAGCAGAACCTGCCGGAACTCAAGGTGCGGGACCGCATCGCCGCCGGCGTGCGCGTGCGCCTCGACCTGCTGGCGCGGCATCGCGAGGCGGTGCGCCGCGTTCTGGCGTTCCTCGCCATGCCGCAAAACACCGCGCTCGGCGTCTCATGCCTCTTGCGCACCGTTGACGCCATCTGGCGGGCCGCCGGCGACAATTCCACAGACTTCAACTACTACACCAAGCGCACGTTGCTCGCCGGAGTCTACGCGGCGACGCTGCTCTACTGGCTCGACGACGAGTCGGAGGGTTGTCAGGACACGTTCGGGTTCCTGGACCGGCGCATCGCCAACGTGCTGGAGCTGGGGCGGGCCGGCAGCCGCCTCGACCAGGCCCTGGCCAAGCTTCCCAATCCCTTCCGGTTGTTCGCGGACCTGCGCGGCCGCAAGAGCGTATGGCCGCGCGCCTGAGGCCCGTTACGACAGGGGCCTGAGGCCCGTTACGACAGGGGAAAGAGCCGGGTGACGTGGCCCATCTTGCGTCCCGGCTTGGTCTCGGTCTTCCCGTAAAGATGCACCTTCACGTCGGGCTCGGCCACCAAGTCGCGCCAGCGGTCCACCTCCGCGCCGATGAGATTCTTCATCTCGGCGTTGGCCAGCCGCCGGGTGGAGCCGAGCGGAAGCCCGGTGACCGCGCGCACGTGCTGCTCGAACTGACTGGTGACGCAGGCATCCAAGGTCCAGTGCCCGGAATTATGGGGGCGCGGCGCGAGCTCGTTGACGAGAAGCTGGTCGTCGCGGGTGAGGAACATCTCGACGGCAAGGAGCCCCACGAGATCGAGGGCGTTCGCGAGCACGAGCGCCATGCGCTGGGCCTCGCCCGCAAGAGCGCCCGAAACCCGCGCCGGCGCGATCGTGCGATCGAGGATGCCGTGTACGTGCTCGTTCTCGACCACGTCATAGACGGCGGTCTCGCCGGTGACGCCCCGCGCCACGATCACCGAAAGCTCGCAGGAGAAATCGACGAAGGCCTCGAGAATCGACGGCGCCGCGGCGGCGATTCCGGCCGCCTCGTCGACCGCGCGCCAAAACGCCTCATCGTCGCCGGCGGGAATCCGCACCTGGCCCTTGCCGTCATAGCCGTGGCGGCGCGTCTTGAACACCGCCGGCCGCCCCAGCGTCTCGAATGCGGCCTCGAGCGAGGTCCGGTCCGTGACCGGGGCGAAGGGCGCGGTGGCGACCTCGTTGTCCCACGCGAAGGTCTTCTCCAGCAAGCGGTCCTGGCAGATGCGCAGCACGTCGGGCTTGGGCCGCACCGGCACCAGGTCCTCGATGGCCGTGACGGCCTCGAAGGGGACGTTCTCGAACTCGAAGGTGACGACATCGACGGACCGCGCGAAGGCGCGTAGCGCGGCCTCGTCCGTATAAGGCGCGACCGTGGCCTTGCCTGACACCTGGGCCGCGGGCGAATCCGCTTCGGGCGTGAAGACATGGGTTCTGAAGCCCAGACGCGCGGCGGCCATCGCGCTCATCCGCCCGAGCTGGCCGCCGCCCAGGATGCCGATCGCGGCGCCGGGCGCGAAAATCTGTCCCCGCTCTGCGGTCACGGGCGAGCTACTCGTTGTCTCCGGGTACGAGCCCGACGGATTCGGTCAGCGTCTTGCGCCACGACTCGAGCCGGTCGGCGATCGCGGAGTCCGAAAGTGCGAGGATGGACGCCGCCAGCACCGCGGCGTTGACGGCGCCGGCCTTGCCGATCGCCAAGGTGCCGACGGGCACGCCACCCGGCATCTGGACGATGGACAGCAGACTGTCCATGCCGCTCAGCGATTGCGTCTCGATGGGCACGCCGAGAACGGGAAGCGTGGTCAGCGACGCCACCATGCCCGGCAGATGGGCGGCGCCGCCGGCGCCGGCGACGATGACCTTGAGGCCCCGGCCCTTGGCTGTTTCGGCATATTCGTAGAGGCGCCTGGGTGTGCGGTGGGCGGAAACGATCTTGCTTTCGTGCGCGATGCCGAGCGCGCTCAGGGTCTCGTCCACATGGCGCATGATCGACCAGTCGGACTTGCTTCCCATGATGATTCCGACCAGCGGTGAGGGTCCGCCCATGGCCTTGCCGATCCTTGTTCCCGGCTCCAAAGGAAGCCGGCAATTATAGGGGGGGCGATTCCCAACGCAAGGGGCGGTAGGCCAAAACTGCCCGATATTTCCGTCGCTTTCCGGCCATTGGCCGCCGCCGGGGGTTCCGCTAGGATAGGCCCGGCACGGGGGGCGGATCATGGCCCGCCAAGGCGGCGCCGCCAAGATGGCCCGGGTCGGATTTCGGGGGGAGCCGGTCATTTGTTAACCATTTTGCTGGGGCTCAGCGTTACCATCCGGCCATGAAAATCGACGACTCCAACCGCGTGAAGGGCCCGGGCGGGGTTCTGCGCCGCGGCGACAAGAACGTGCAGGCGGCGGGCAAGGTCCAGCCCCGGGTCGTCACCGACGCCAGCACGATCCTTTCCATCCCCGAGCACGAACTGACGCCGAAGGTCAGGACCGCCATCCTCCGCCTGATGGAGGAAGTGGACCATCTGCGCCGCGAGCTGGAGCAGAGCCGGGCGCGGATCGCCTATCTCGAGAACCTCGCCGACCAGGACACGCTGCTTCCGGTCGCGAACCGCCGCGCCTTCGTGCGCGAGCTGACGCGCATGATGGCCTTCGCCGAACGCTACCGGGCGCCGGCGAGCCTGCTCTATTTCGACATCAATGCGATGAAGGACGTCAACGACACCCACGGGCACGGCGGCGGCGATGCGGCGCTCAAGCACGTGGCCGACGTCTTGCTCAAGAACACGCGCAGTTCCGACGTCGTGGGACGGCTGGGCGGCGACGAGTTCGCCGTGATTCTCGCCAACGCCGATCAGGCGACGGCCAACGAGAAGGCCACGCTGCTCGCGGCGGCGATCGAGAACGCGCCGTTCGAATGGCACGGCAAACAGATCGGGCTGACGGTTTCGGTGGGCGCCTATACCTTCCGGGGCGGCGAGAATGCGGGCGAGGCGCTGGACGCGGCCGACCGCGCCATGTACGAGCGCAAACAGTTGAAGGGCGAAACCCGCTAGCTCAGGCGATGATGTCCGGCAGCAGCCGGCTCTCCAGTTTCGCGATCAGATCCTTCAAATACAGTTTTCGTTTCTTCAGTCTTTGGATCTGCAGGGGATCGTAAGGACCGCGCTCGATCAGCTGCTGGATGACGTCGTCCAAATCGCGATGTTCGCTCTTCAACTGTGAGAGCTGTTGCCGCAATTTCTCGATGTCGTTCATTCGTTCGAATATACCAATTCGGTTGCCCCGAATCGCGGCTTTTGTGGGGGCCGCGGATACCGTCCTAGTCCTCGGCGCCGCCGCGGATGACTCGTATCGTGCCCCGCGCCGTCTCCTTCTCGCCTTCCCGCCAGCGCCGCGCCAGGCCGGCGTCGAGGTCGAACAGGTCGAGCACCCGTCCCACCGTGTGGTCCACCATGTCGTCGAGCGAGGCGGGCGCCGCGTAGAAGGCCGGCACGGGCGGCGCGATGATCCCGCCCAGTTCCGAGACCGTCACCATGTTGCGCAGGTGCACGGTGTGCAGCGGCGTTTCGCGGACCATGAGGACGAGCCGCCGGCGCTCCTTCAAGATGACGTCGGCGGCCCTGGTGAGCAGCGTGGACGTGGCCGCGGTGGCGATTTCCGCCAAACTCTTCATCGAGCACGGCGCCACCACCATGCCGCGGGTGCGGAACGAGCCGCTCGCGATCGGGGCCGCCAAGTCGTCCGGGCCGTACCAATGGCTGGCCAGCGCGCGCACGGAGGCGATCTTGAAATCGGTCTCCCAGGCGAGCGTGATTTCCGCCGCCTTGCTCATCACCAAATGGGTTTCGACGCCGAGCCGGCGCAGGGTCTCCAGCAGGCGCACGCCGTATACGATGCCCGAGGCGCCGCTGATGCCGACGATCATGGGTAAGTTATTCATATTGCGCCTTTTTCTGCGGCTGTCGCCGGCCGCCGATGGGCCCGGGAAAGGGCCCGGCAACGGGCTTGGCAACGGTCGGCGGACGCGCTTAAGATAATCACAGTAAGACCATCCGGGTCATTGAACAGGAGTGGGCTCATGGCAGGCCAGAAGAATATCGAATCCCTCCAGACTAAACATGCCGAACTCGAACAAGCCATTGAAGTCGAAAACAATCGACCCCTCCCGGACGAACTCCACATCCAAGAACTCAAACGCCAGAAACTCCGCATCAAGGACGAAATCGCACGCATGGGCGCGGGATAGCGGAGCCGACGCGGCATCCCCCCGTAATCCACGAGCCGACCGGGGCGCAAGTCCGCCCGGACGGCCGCTAGTCCCTCGCCGCGAGCAGGCGGCGAAGCCAACGGATCATTCTTTTTCGGCTTTTTCGGAACAGCGGGTGCGGCCCGCCGGCGCGAAGCGTTGCGCCGGGCGCCGCCGCTAACCTGCGCCGCTAACCTGCGCCGCTAACCTGCGCCGTTACCCGGCCTGGGCGGCCGGTTCGGCCGGCTTGACGCGGCGCTTGGCGCGCGTGACCGCGGCCTCGAGCTCGGCGTAGGTGCACATCCCCAGTTCGATGGGGTGGCGCGGACGGATGTTGGTGGCGTTCCAATGGGTGCGGTCGCGCACGGCGGTGATGGTGGATTTGGTGGTGCCGATCAGCTTGGCGATCTGCCCGTCGGAAAGCTCCGGATGGTGCTTCAGGAGCCAGGCGATCGCATCCGGCCGGTCGCTGCGCTTGGCGATCGGCGTGTAGCGCGGGCCCTTGGCGCGGGTCTGCGGCAACGGGATCGAGGGCTCGCTCAGCTTCAGCCGGTCCTTGGGATCGGCGAGGCAGCGCGCGATCTCCTCCTGCGTCACCTGGCCGTTGGCCACCGGGTCCAGGCCCACCATGCCGGCCGCCACCTCGCCATCGGCGATGGCCTGGACCTCGAGCGGGTGCAAGCCGCAGAAGTCGGCGATCTGCTCGAAGGTGAGCGCGGTATTCTCGACCAGCCACACGGCCGTCGCTTTGGGCATCAGGGGTAGAGCCAACGAAACCTCCTTCGAATGAAAAAAGCCATACCTTCGCCGCGCCGCCGTTCCGCGGCCGGACCAGGGGGGCCCAATTGCCGTTTGATCCTTAGCATATAAGGCCCAAGCTTCCCGGGTCAAAGCCTCTTGCCCCGGAAAAGACTGGAAAAACCGGGCCCTCACGTCACCAGCACGATCTTGCCCGTGTGGGCGCCGGACTCCATCAGCCGGTGCGCCTCGGCCGCCTTGTCGAGGGGGAAGGTGGCGTGGACCACGGGGCTGATGCGCCCGGTCTCGAGTTGCGGCCATATGTGCCGGTGCAGGGCCTCGGCGATCGCGGCCTTTTCCGCGACCGGGCGGGGCCGCAAGGTGGACCCCGTGACGACCAGGCGCTTCAGCATGATGGGGAGGAAATTGACCTCGGCCTTCACCCCCTTGAGGAAGGCGATGAAGACCAGCCTTCCGTCGGGCGCCAAGAGGTCGATGTTGCGCTGGATGTAATCGCCGCCGACCATGTCCAGGATCACGTCGGCGCCCTTGCCGCCGGTCTGCTCCTTGACCGCGGCCACGAAGTCCTGCTCCCGGTAGTTGATCGCCTGTTCCGCGCCCAGCACCCGGCAGGCGCGGCATTTCTCGGCGCTGCCGGCGGTCACGAACACCCGCGCGCCCATCACCCGGCCGATCTGGATGGCCGCGGTGCCGATGCCGCCGCCGCCGCCGTGCACGAGCAGCACCTCGCCCGGCCCAAGCGCCGCCCGGATCATCACGTTCGACCACACCGTGAAGAACGTTTCCGGCAGGGATGCCGCTTCCACCATGTCGAGCCCGGCCGGTACGGGCAGGCACTGGCCCGCCGGCGCCAGACAGAAGGTGGCGTATCCGCCCCCGGCCACCAGCGCGCACACGCCGTCGCCCACGCGCGGCTTGGCCACTCCCGGACCCACGGCCACGACGGTGCCCGCCACTTCCAGCCCCGGAATATCGGTGACGCCCTTGGGCGGCGGATAGACCCCCTGGCGCTGCAGCACATCGGGGCGGTTGACGCCCGCGGCCGCGACCTGGATCAGAACCTCGCCTTCGCCCGGCTGAACCACGCGGCGCTTGGCGGGGACCAGCACCTCGGGTCCACCGGGCGCGGTGATTTCGATCACCGTCATGGTCTCGGGCAGGAACACGGTCATGACTTGAATTCGTAACCGGAAACGGGGAAAAAGGCGGCACCACGTCTAACGGCTGCAAGGCCGGCTTACAAGGCCGGAAGTCGCCTCAAACACGAGCACGGGCCATGGACGAAGAAGATTTGCTGCCCCAGCGCAAGAAGCCGCCGCCCAAGCCCTTGGATGGCCTCTCGGTCGATGAACTCGAGGCCTATATCGAGGAACTCAAGGGCGAGATCGCCCGGGCGGAGGGCGCCATCAAGGCCAAGCGCACGCACCGCAGCGGCATCGAATCCCTTTTCAAAAGATAGGGTTAGCGATTTTGGCCCGGATGCGAGCGGCGTTTTCGCGGCGCCGTGCCGAGATCGCTAAAATTTTAACTAATTGGTAAGCAATGGCCGTTACGGTTAACGACAACGGTTTAGCTAGTCTAACCGCCAGAGGACTTCATCCGGTCCTCGTTCACGCCTCCCTGTGGAACTGAGGCCGCCGGAAAAACCGGCGGCCTTTTTTTTATCCCATGCAGGGGATCGGGCAATAAGGTCACCGCACCGGACGGGGGCCGGCGCCTCGCGCGCCGGGCCCCCGCGGTTGGGCCGGTCAGGCGGCCTTTCCTTCGACCGTGCGCGCGCCGGACTTCGGTCCACCGGTCTTGATCTCGATGCGCTGCGGTTTCGCGGCCTCGGGAACCTCGCGCACGAGATCGATGTGCAGCAGACCGTCGGCCAGGGCGGCGCCCGATACCCGGACGAAATCGGCCAGCACGAAGCGCCGCTCGAACGAGCGGCCGGCGATGCCGCGGTGGATGAGCTCCCGTCCCTCGTCGTTGCGCGGCGCCGTGCCGGCGACCACCAGCATGTTGTCCTGCACGGTCGCCTCGACGTCCTTGCCGGTGAATCCGGCCACCGCCATGGTGATCCGGAACGTATCGTCGCCGAGCTTCTCGATGTTGTAGGGCGGGAACGCAGCGCTGCTGTCGCGACCCGACATGGCCGCATCCAACAGCTTGGCAAGGCGGTCGAAACCGACCGTGGCATGGAACAGAGGGCTGAGATCGAGATTGGTCATGGCCACATTCTTCCTTGAGCAATATGGACGTTCGGGGCCGACGGAACCGTCTCGCCCCACCTCTCGGGGCACCCGGAATGGCATGCCCCGCAATTGCGGAAAATGGGGGCGAAAGGGATCCTGTCAAGACCCGCGCCCCCGGCTGCGCATGCGCTCAATAATGCATTGAAATTAAATAAAAACTTCGTGTTTTTTGCCGGCCGGGACACGGAATGTTAAGCTCATTTGCGCGACACTGTTTGACCCGGCAAACCCTGCGGCCGCGGGCGCGATCGCCATCCACGAGGAGGCGCGAAGCAAAGTGACGGCCGGCATGGTTCCCACGGCTTTTTTCAGCAAGACGTTCGACGAAACCGTCGACCTTCTGGTCGAGGCGCGCAATTACATCGCCTACGAGGAGACGGCGGACCGGTCATCCATGGACCCGTTGACCCGGCTGATGCTGAGCTGCGAGGCCACGCGCATGACCGCGCGGCTGGCCCATGTCATGTCGTGGCTGTTGTTCCGCAAGGCCGTGACGGCGGGCGAGATCGGAGCCGAGGAAGGGGCCGCGCCGGCCTTCAGGCTGGGCGGCCACGAAGCGTGTCTCTCGGCGGGGTTCGCCCACGGCGCCGATTTTCCGCCCCGATTCGCCGAACTGCTGGAGCGCAGCCGGAGTCTCTATGTGCGGATCTCGCGGCTCGATGCGCTGATAGACGGCGGCGCCACGACGCGCGGCGCCGGTGACGGCGGAGAGGAGCGGCCTATTTGACGCCGAAATCCTTGAAGCGTTTTTTGAACTTCGCCACCTGACCGCCCGCATCGATGAGATGCTGCGTGCCGCCCGTCCAGGCCGGATGGGTGCTGGGGTCGATGTCGAGCTTCAACTGGTCGCCGGGCTTACCAAAGGTCGAGCGGGTCTTGTACGAGGTCCCGTTGGTCATCACCACCGTGATCTCGTGATAGTCCGGATGAATGCCTTTCTTCATCGCGCCGTCCCCGCTGTGCAATTCTTCCGGGACCGTGGCCCCGGGACCGATCAGGGGGCGGGTTATAGCCGAGCGGGCGTCTCCGCGCAAGGCAAGGCTTCGGCTGTTGCCCCGCCCGGCGCTTTGGGTTAGGGATAACCGCCCTTGCGGCAAGGGCCCGGGGTCGCACCCAAGGTCCGCACCCAAGGTCCGCACCCAAGGTCCGCTCCCCAGGGGTCCGCGCCCTGCGGCAAACGCGTTCCATCCCGACACGAGGCGAGGTCCACGAATGGCGCTCGATGACAGCCGTTTCGCCACGCTGGCCGACGCCGTGCTGCTCGCGATTTTGGAGGCGGTGGACGAATCGGGCGGCGAACTCGAGGCCGAGCTCCAGAGCGGCATCCTGACCATCACGCACGAGTCCGGGCGCCAATATGTCGTCAACAAGCATGGGCCCAAGCGGGAGATATGGCTATCCTCTCCCGTCTCCGGCGCCTGGCATTTCGCATTCGACGAGGGCAGCGGGCAATGGCGCGACACACGGGCCGCCGATCGCGCGACCGCGGCCGTCCTCGCGGACCTGCTGTCGCGGGAGCTGAGCGAGATGGGAGGCGCCCCCGTGCGACTATCGTGAGCGATGCCTGACGATCAAACATCCTCTTCGCCCGGCCCGGGCCAGACCGCAGCGGCGACGCCAGGCGGCCGGCCTTCGCCGCGCGAGATCGTGCGCCTCTCGCACGTCCTCAAATTCCTTGCCCCGTACAAGCTGCGCCTGGCGCTGGCGGGCATCGCCGTGGCGGTGGCGGCCGGCACGGTGCTCGCCATGGGCTACGGCCTTCGCCGCCTGGTGGACGACGGTTTCCGCAGCGGCGACGCCGCGCTGCTCGACAAGGCGCTCATCGTGCTGCTCGCGGTCATCGTGGTGCTGTCGGCGGCGACGGCGGCCCGGTTCTATTTCGTGTCGTGGATCGGGGAACGGGTGATCGCGGACATCCGGCGGGCGGTCTACGACCATGTGGTGTCGCTTAGTCCCGCCTTCTTCGAGACCACGCGCACCGGCGAAATCCTCTCCCGGCTCACCACCGACACCACGTTGATCGAGACCGTGGTGGGGTCCACCGGCTCGATGGCGGCGCGGAACCTGCTGATGCTGGTCGGCGGCGTGGCGCTCCTGGTGGTGACGAGCCCGAAGCTCACCGGGCTCGTGGTGCTGGTGGTTCCGGTGGTCGTGCTGTCGATCATCTTCTTCGGGAGGCGGGTGCGGCGTCTCTCGAGGGCCACCCAGGACCGCGTGGCCGATGTCGGCAATTACGTGGAGGAAAGCCTGAACTCCATCCGCACGGTCCAGGCCTTCAATCACGAGGACGCCGACCGCCGGTCCTTCGGGGAGCGCGTGGAGGGGGCATTCGGAACGGCGGTGCACCGCATCAAGGCGCGCGCGTTCCTGACCGCGCTCGTCGTGCTGCTGGTGTTCGGCGCCATCGGGATCATTCTTTGGATCGGCGGGCACGACGTGTTCGCCGGACGCATCACTCCCGGCGAGCTTTCGGCGTTCATCTTCTATGCGGTCCTGGTCGCAGGCGCCGTGGGCAGCCTGAGCGAATTCGTGGGCGACCTTCAGCGCGCCGCCGGCGCGTCGGAGCGGCTCGCCGATCTGCTGGCCACCCGCAGCGCCGTGACCTCGCCCGCGAATCCCGTGCCCATGCCCAGTCCGCCCCGCGGCGCGGTGTCGTTCAAGGACGTGGTCTTCAGCTATCCCACCCGTCCCGGCCAGCCCGCGCTGGAAGGCTTCAGCCTCGAAGCCGCATCGGGTCAGACCGTGGCGCTGGTGGGGCCGTCGGGCGCCGGCAAGACCACCGTGTTCCAGCTGCTGCTGCGCTTCTACGACCCGCAGGCGGGCGCGATCACGCTCGACGGGGTCGATCTCCGCCGGGCCAGCCTTCGGGACATCCGCGCGCGAATCGGGCTCGTCGCCCAGGACCCGGTCATCTTCGCCGCCAGCGCGTGGGAGAACATCCGCTACGGCCGGCCGGATGCCTCCGACGACGAAGTCCGCGCCGCGGCCGAGGCGGCGGCGGCGACCGAGTTCCTCGACCGCCTGCCGGAACGATTCGACACCCATCTCGGCGCGCGGGGCGTGCGGCTGTCGGGCGGGCAGCGCCAGCGCATCGCGATCGCCCGCGCGATCCTGCGCAATCCCGCGGTCCTGCTCCTCGACGAGGCGACCAGCGCGCTCGATGCCGAAAGCGAACGCATGGTGCAGGTGGCGCTCGAGACGCTGATGGAGGGGCGCACGACATTCGTCATCGCCCACCGCCTGGCGACGGTGCTGAAGGCGAACCGCATCGCGGTGATGAACGAGGGCCGCGTCATCGACAGCGGCACGCATGAAGAGCTGATCCGCCGCTGCACGCTCTATGCCAGGCTGGCGGAGCTTCAGTTCGACGCCGGGGCGGCGGCGGGCCTGTTGGCGGCGGGGAACGCCTGACGGCCGGTCAGCGCTCGGAGAGCTTGAGCTCGATGCGGCGGTTGCGGCGGTAGGCGATCTCGTCGTCGCCGGGTTCCAAGGGCTGGAACTCGCCGAAGCCGGTGGCGGCAAGTCGCTCCGGGGCCACACCCTGGGAAACCAGGAACCGCACGACGGAAATGGCGCGCGCCGTCGAAAGCTCCCAGTTGGACGGGAATTCCGGGTTGTTGATCGGTCGCTTGTCGGTGTGCCCGTCCACGCGCAGCACCCAGTTCAGCTCCTTGGGGATGGATTTCGCGATTTCGAGCAGCGTTTGCGCGAGCTTCGCCAGTTCCTGCTTGCCGTCGGGACCGATCTCCGCCGAGCCGGTGTCGAACAACACCTCGGACTGGAACACGAACCGGTCGCCGACCACGCGGATGTCGGGGCGGTCGCCCAGAATCTCGCGCAGTTTCCCGAAGAATTCGGAGCGGTAGCGGGCCAGCTCCTGGACCTTTCCGGCCAGCGCGACGTTCAAGCGCTTGCCGAGGTCGGCGATCTGGACGTTCTGCTCCTTGACCTGGGTTTCCGAGACCTCGAGCGCCTTCTCGATTGCGGCCAACTGCTGGCGCAGCGCCGCGATCTGCTGGTTCAGGATCTCGATCTGGGCGTGCTGCTCCGTGGTCAGCTTCTGTTCCTGGGACAGCGACGCCTCGCTGCTCTTCAGCAGCACGTCCTTCTGTTGGATATCCTTCTGCGCCAGATTCGTGCGCTCGGTCTCCTCGGCGAGCTTCGCCTCCAGCTCCTTGCTGCGGTCGCGGACCTGGCCGAGCTCGGCCTCCATCCCGCTCGCCTTGGCCTCGCTCTCCTTGAGCGCCGTATTGAGCCGCCCCACTTCGGCCTCGAGCTGCGCGCGCACGGTCTTCAGCGCTTCGATGTCGCGGAGCACGCTTTCCAGCTCCGTGCGGGCCTTCACGAGGTCGGATTGCGAGGCTTCGGCCTTGGCGGCGGTCTCGCGCAATTGCTGTTCGGCCGTGTCGCGGGCCGCGAGCGAACTTTGAAGCTGCGACGACAATTCCGAGATGTTGAGCCGCAGGTTTGCGTTGGCCTGGCGCTCGAGCGCCAGCAGATCGGCGAGCTCGCTCACCTGCCGGCTCAGGCGCGTCAGGGCTTCGTCGCGGCCCGAAAGCGTCTCGCGCAGGTAGAACTGCGACAGCACGAACACGACCAGCATGAACGTGATGACCAGGAGCAGCGACGTCAGCGCGTCGACGAAGCCGGGCCAGATATCGACGGTGCGGCGGGAGCGGCGGGCGGGAGAGGCCATCGGGCTGGCGGCGCCGGTCTAGCGCCCGTCCTCCTCGGCGACGGCGGCGATGGTGCGGGCAAGCAGCTTGATCTCGCTTCTCAGCTCCTGGATGAGCTGGCTTCGTCCCGTCGCCGCGTCCTCCAGCATCCGCGCCAGATAGACCTCGATGTTGCGGATGTGGGTCCGGGTGGTCGAATCCATGCCCATCCCGCCGTCGCCGCCGGCGGCGGTGGCGAGCTTGTTCAGGACCGGCTTGAGCTCGAGCTGGCTCTCGGCCAGCTTGATCATCAGCGACTGTTCCGCCCGCATCTGATCGGTCAGCGTGCTGAGCCGCTCCGAGAGCGACACCAGGGCCGTGTTGGCCGCGACCTGGTTGTCTTGGCCGCGGGCCAGGGTGCGCTGCAGGTTTTCCAGGCTGTCGGCGGTCTGCTCCAAAAGCGCCTGGATGTAAGCGGGAACCGCCTGGTCGCCCTCGACCACGGCCCCGCCGCTGGAGAGCCGCGTGACGCTGGAAAGCCATTCCTCGAGCTCGTTGTAGAACCGGTTCTGCGCTTGGCCCGCCTGAAGCTCGAGGAAGCCCAGCACCAGCGAGCCGCTGAGACCGAACAAGGACGAGCTGAACGCGGTCCCCATTCCCGCGAGCGGCGCCTCGAGGCCTTTCTTCAGGTTGTCGAACACGGTGGTGAGATCGTTCGACGACACGTCGAGCGTGCCGATGACGCCGCCCACCGATCCCACGGTCTGCAGCAGGCCCCAAAACGTGCCCAGGAGTCCGAGGAAGATGAGAAGGTTGATGAGATAGCGGGAAATCTCGCACGATTCGTCGAGCCGCGAGCTGATGGAATCGAGGAGCGAACGCTGCGAGGTCGCCGACAGCCGCAACCGGTCGGAGCGATCCCCCAACATGGTGGCCATCGGTCCCAACAGCCGCGGCCCCGGCTTGCCGGATAGCGCGACGCGGTCGCGCCGGAAGCTTTCGATCCAGTCGACCTCGGGATAGAGCATCACCACCTGGCGGAAGATGAAGGCGATGCCGAAGGCGATCACGGCGAAGATCAGCGCGTTGAGCGCCGGGTTCGCGGCGAAGATGGTGCGAATGCCGGCGAACAGCGCGCCGATCACGATCAGCACCATCGCCAGGAACACGATCATGCGGGTGAGAAAGCGTCGGGGCCTGGTCATGACTCACCCCGCTTGATGGCGACGGGCGGCACGGTGTCAGGGTTTGACAAGGACGAGATCCACCCGGTCTCCGGGCCCGTTTTCGAATTTGTTTCCGAGCGCACGAACGTCCATGCGCGTGCTGCGCACACCGCGGTCGATCAGGAAGGCGCGCACCGCCAGGGCGCGCGACAGCGACAGCCGCCGCGCCTGACTCGCGTTGTCGTCCCCGCCCGAGGCGTAGGCGACGATCTGCAGCCGCAGGTCCGGATCCGCCGCCAGGGCGCCGGACACGTCCGATAGGGTCTGCTGGGCGCCTTCGGCCAGCGCGGCCGAGCCCACGGCAAACGAAATCGGCGAGGCCTTCTCCGGCTGCATCGGAAACGGTGTCGCGGGAAGCATCGCGACCTCGCCCGCCGGTTTGGGGGCCTGGGCGCTCGCTTCCGCCGCAGGCTCGGGCGGCGGCGGTGACGGG
>JBAVNO010000028.1:0-1535 GCA_049691095.1 Alphaproteobacteria bacterium
GCGCGGCCGGCGGGCATCGCCCTCGCCGTCATCGTGCCCCTGGTTGCGTATAACAACTTCGAAGCGCTGCGGGCGATGGCCCTGCGCCTCTAACGTCGCCGCCTATCCATCCTCCGACGAAAGGTCGGGGAGATTCGGATCGCGGCGGCCGCGGCCGCCCAGGCTGCGCCCGTCGATCGCCACCGCCTTGACCAGCGCATAGACCGGGGACCCGACCGCAAGGCCGAGCTCGGCCAAGGAGCGGGCGGTGATCCGTGCCCATAGAGGCGCGCCAACGTCCACCACGACGTCGACGAGCGCGCCGGTTTCGCTGGCGATTTCCCGCACCCGGCCGGGCAGCACGTTGAGGATGCTGGTCCGCCGGGGCGGCTCGAGCGCAAGCGCGACGTCGCGGGCGCGAATGCGAAGCCGGAGTCTTTCGCCCGGCGGGAGCGAAAGTCTGGGCACCAGAAGCTCGCCGCCGGAAAAGGCGAGCCGGGTCAGCCCGAATGCCTCGTCGTGATCCAGGATGGTGGCGTTCAATACCGCGCCGCCCTCGTAACGGCCGGTGAGCGGCCTGAGGTCGAGCCGGCTCATCACCTCCTCGACCGATCCGGTCGCCGCCAAGCGACCGTCCGAGACCAGCACCACGGTGTCCGCGAGCCGGACGATTTCCTCCATGATGTGGCTGACGTAGAGGACCGGGATTTCCAACTCGTCGCGCAGGCGCTCGATGAAGGGCAGGACTTCCGCCTTGCGCTCGGGGTCGAGCCCCGCCAGCGGCTCGTCCATGAGCAGCAGGCGCGGGCCGGTCAGCAGCGCCCGCCCGATGGCGACCCGCTGTTTCTCGCCCCCCGAGAGCGACCCCGGATGGCGGGCCAACAGCGGCCCCAGGCCCAAGATCGCGGTCACATGGTCGAAGTCGACGACGCGCCCGCCGTTCTTCGCCTGGCGCAGGCCGTAGCGCAGGTTGCCCTTCACGCTCAGGTGCGGGAACAGGCGGTCCTCCTGGAACACATAGCCGATGCGCCGGCGTTCCGGAGGAAGGTCGATACCGGCCTCTTGGTCGAACAAGACCGTGCCGTCGAGGACGATTCGCCCTCTCTCCGGTCGCACCAGCCCCGCGATGGCGTTGACCAGCGTCGTCTTGCCGGCGCCCGACCGGCCCAGAACGGCGGTGATGCCTTGGGCTTGCGCCCGGAACGCGATGTCCAGTGTGAATGCACCGAGTCGGCACAGGACCGCGACCTCGAGCATGACCTATCCCTTGAGCCGGCGCGCGACCCGCGCGGCGGCCATCTCGGATGCCACCAGCGCCGCCATCGCCACCGCGAGCGAGATGAGGGCAAGCCGCACCGCGCCGGCCTCTGCGCCGGGCGTCTGGGTCAGGGTGTAAAGGGCGAGCGGAAGCGTGCGGGTTTCGCCGGGGATGTTGGATACGAAGGTGATGGTGGCGCCGAACTCGCCGATGCTGCGCGCGAACCCCAGGATCACGCCGGCTATGACTCCGGGAAGGGCGAGCGGCAGCGTGATGGTGGCGAAGACGTCGAGCGGTC
>JBAVNO010000029.1:0-12305 GCA_049691095.1 Alphaproteobacteria bacterium
ACCGCCAATCCGTCGCCATCGGACAGAGTCTCGCCCCCGACCGCGATGTCGCCGCGCGCGACCTGAACCCAGGCGGAGCGGCCGGGCTCCAGGGCGAGGCGCGCCGCCTCCCGGGGCGCGAACCGGCCGGCATAGAGCGCCACGTCCTGATGGATGGTGACCGATCCCTCGCGCCCGTCCGGCGAGCCCACGAGGCTGAGCCCCGAGCCTTGAGCCGGCACGATGGCGCGCTGCTCGTAGCCCGGCGCAAGGTTGAGCCGCTCGGGAAGAAGCCAGACCTGCAGCAGATGGACGGGCTCGGTGTCCGAGGCGTTGAACTCGCTGTGCTCGATCCCGGTGCCGGCGCTCATGCGCTGCACCTCGCCGGGCCGGATCACCGATCCGTTGCCGAGGCTGTCCCGGTGGCTAAGCGCGCCGTCGAGCACGTAGGTCACGATCTCCATGTCCCGGTGGGGATGGGTGGCGAAGCCGCCGCCGGGCGCGATGCGGTCGTCGTTGATCACCCGGAGACTGCGGAACCCCATGCACTTCGGGTCGAAGTAGGACCCGAAGGAAAAGCTGTGCTTGCTGTCGAGCCAAGCGAGCTTCGAGCGGCCGCGCTCGTCGGCGCGGCGGATCATCGTCCCGGACGTTCTCGATGCGCCCATCATTGCCATGACGCGCCCCAGGTGCCGGTCCACACGAAATCGTTGAGCGCTTTGCGCTCGCGGGGCCGCGCGGCCCGCTCGCGCCCTTCGGGCGTCAGCTCCTCGAGCGAGGCGGGGTGCCCGATGGCGATCGCCGATACCGGCTCCATGCCCTCGGGGATCGCGAGGCTTTCGCGCGCCTTGGCGGCGTCGAACCCGGCCATCATGTGCACGCCGAGCCCCATGGCGGTGGCCTGAATCGCCAGATGGGCGCAGGCGATCCCCACGTCGTGAACCGCATGGCGGTTGGGCTGCCCGTTGCGCGCGAACGACAGGCGCGCGACCGCCAGCATCAGCACCGCGGCGCTCTGGGCCCAGGTCTGATTGGCGGGCTTGAGGCACGCGAGCATGCGCGCGAACGCCTCCTCGTCGTCGCGCCGCGCGATCACGAAATACCAGGGCTGCTCGTTGAAGCTGGACGGCGCCCAGCGCGCGGCCTCGAGCAGCGAGGCCAGCGTCTTGTCGTCGAAGGGGCGGGGCGAGAAGGCGCGCGGGCTGAAGCGTTCGCGGATGAGATCGTGCACCGGATGATCGACGGGGGCCGGCTTTCGCATCGGTGTCGCTTGCATGGGTGTGCCTTTCCTGGTGTCGCTCTCTTGCCGTCGTTCACGCCAAAAGGACGCCCCGGATCGGGCGCCGGTTCGGGCTCCCCCAAACGTAATGCCGCATTCCCCCTATTCCAATACGCCGGGGTTCCAATACGGTGAAGCTCCAATAGGGTGGGGCCTGGGCCTTTCGATACTTACCCGCGGTCGCGCCGCGACCAGTAGCCGGCAAGCGTGGCGCCGGACAAATTGTGCCAAACCGAGAACAGGGCGCCGGGCAGGGCGGCGGCGGCGCTGAAATACTGCAGCGCCAGGGCCACGCCGAGGCCCGAATTCTGCATCCCGACCTCGATCGCGATGGTCCGCCGCTCGGCCTCGGCCAGCCCGGCCATGCGGGCGGCGCCGTATCCGCCGGCGAGCCCGGCCAGGTTATGGACCACGACGGCGGCCGCGACCGGCAGCCCAACCACCGCGATCTGATCGCGGTTGAGCGCCACGATGATCGCGATGATGAGGACGATGGCGGCCACCGACACCAGGGGCAGGGCCGGCTCCACCCGCGCCACCAGACGCGGCGCAAGCGTGTGGATCGCGGTCCCGGCCAGCACCGGAATGGCGACGATGGTGAGGATGCTGCGCACCATGTCCAGGGCCGGGACCGGGACCGTGTGGCCGGCATAGGCGAGGGTCAGGGCCGGGGTCGCGACCACGGCGAGCAGCGTCGTGCAGGCGGTGAGCGTGATCGAAAGCGCCACGTTCCCCCGCGCCAGGTAACACACCACGTTGGAGGCGGTGCCGCCGGGGCAGCAGCCGACCAGGATCAGGCCGGCCGCCGATTGCGGGTCGAGCCGAAAGCCCGTGGCGGCCAGGAATCCGAACAGCGGCATTAAAAGGTATTGAAGGCCTATGCCCAATGCGATGACCCCGGGGCGCCGCGCCACCCGCGCGAAATCCGCCACCTGAAGGGTCAGGCCCATGCCGAACATGACCAATCCCAGAAGCGGCACGATGGCGAAGGAAAAAGGCCGGAACATGCCCGGCCACAGGAAGGCAGCGGCGGAAAACCCGGCTGCGAAGAGGGGGAATAGATGCGTGACGATGACCGTCACGCCCGGCTCGGAACCGGAGGTAACGCCGCCGTGATCGCCCCGTGAGCCGATCGGGGCTCCGGAAAGCCATTGCGACATAAGAATTTGGGGAGAGTCACGGGCCGCGGGGCTGTGATGCAAGCTCGCGGCCGATACCTGTTATGCATGGAAATGATCCATGAACGGCATTTCAGTTTATGACGGCGGGGTCGGATCATGCCGGTGCTGAAATTACCCCAACTGGAGGACTAAACCATGATCCGTATTTCCGCCATTCGTTTCGCCGCCTTCGCGGCAGCCGTCGGCGCCGCCGCCCTGTTCGGCGCGGGAACGGCGTTCGCACTGACCTGGGACGAGGTCATCACCATGGCGACCGAGAAAGGAAAGCCCGGCGTCTCCATGGAGATGGCGCACGACTTCAGCACCCGCGACAAGCAGTTCGCCGGCTTCGCGCCCTGGGTCGACCAATATCTGGCCGAGATCGACACCGACGGCGATCACATGATCAGCATGGCCGAGATGAAGAAATGGATGATCGAGCACAAAATGAGCAACGATGACCTGGTCAAGGTCTGGTACAAGCAGTAAGCCGCTTTCCTCCCCCCTTGAACGGCTTCGCTTGCTGCTGCGGCCCGCCATTTCGGCGGGCCGCTTTTATCGCGGCCCTGGTCTTCGGCCTTGGGCGCGCCGCGGCCTGAATGGCCGGATTGCCCCTCCTTCGCGCCCATACCCGGGAAGTATCGAAACAATCGTTACTGGGTATTTCCCCTCGCGGTCCGATCACCGCATCGTGAAGGGAAGGGCGACATCGTGAAGGGAATCGCGACGCCCCCCGGGCGTATTCTGAAAAGGCGGCAACCGGTCCGATGGCGGAGAAACCGACTCGAAACGTCAACGCGCCGCGTTCCGCCGGCGGCACCGAAAAGGTGCGGATCTCCTCGCTTTCGGACTGGTTGAACCGCTATCGGGCCGAGCCGGGTCTTGATTCGCCGTCCGGCGGCCACGAGTCCGAGAAGAAGAAACGCGGCCGTAAACGGCGCCCGGGGACCAACATGGAAATGCACCAGATCCGCTATTTCCTGGCGGTGTGCGAGACCCTGAACTTCACCCGCGCGGCGGAGCACAGCAACGTCTCCCAGCCGGCGCTGACCCGCGCCATCCAGAAACTCGAGGAAGAGCTGGGCGGACAGATGTTCCGCCGCGAGCGGAACCTGACGCACCTCACCGATCTGGGCCGGCTGGTGCGGCCCCGACTCGAGCGCATCCTGAGGGAGACGGACGCGGCCCGCTCGGCCGCGCAGGAGTTCAACAACCTCGAGAAGGCGCCGCTCAACCTGGGCGTGATGTGCACCATCGGGCCGAGCCGGTTGATCGGCCTGTTCTCGCGAATCCAGTACGAGATGCCCGGCGTCGAGGTAAACCTGCACGAGGCGACCCCCGAAGTCCTGATCGAGAAGATGTTCGCGGGCGAGATCGATGTCGGCCTGATCGCCAAGGCGGGCGACCTTCCCGACCGGTTCGACCGCCACAGCCTGTATCGCGAGCGGTTCGTGGTGGCGTACCCGCCGGGACACCGGTTCGGCCAGATGAACGGCTTTCGTCTCTACGACATCGAGCACGAGCCGTACCTGTCGCGCAAAAGCTGCGAGTTCGCCGTCCATTTCCGTCAGCTCCTGGCCGAGCGCGGCATCACCCTCAATTACCGCTACCGCAGCGAGCGCGAGGACTGGATCCAGAGCATGATCCTCGCCGGCATGGGCTGCGCCTTCATGCCCGAATATCTCCCCATGTTCCCCGGGCTCCCCACCCGCGTCATCTCCGAGCCCGAGGTGACGCGTCAGGTCGAGCTCGTCACCGTCGCCGGGCGGCGGTTCTCGCCGGCGGTCAAGGCGTTCGTCGACCTCGTCATGGCCTATGACTGGGACAAGGTGATGGCGCCCTGACCGGGACGGCCCGGCGCTCCGGCCCATTCCCTTGCGTTGCACTTTCCCCCCGTGCCCGACATTATGTGGTCCGGAAAAATGCGGTCCGGCAAATCCGTCGCCGCGCGGCCCTCCTGTGGGCCGCGGTGGAAAGGACCGGGATTCGGGGGCTCATGCACATTCTGACGCCGAAATCGGCGATCGAAGGCAATCTGTGGCCGGGGGTCGCGGCGGGCCGCGGCGCGGCGCTCCTGGCCATGCAGTTCCAGCTCGAGCAGAGCCAATGGTGGCCGCCCGAGATCATCAAGCGTCAGCAGTACCGGCAACTGGCCCAGGTCTTGAGGCACGCGGGGGCGACCGTTCCCTATTACCAGCGGCGCTTTTCCGAGGCCGGGATCGATCCGGCCCGCCCGCTCGACGACGAGGCCTGGGCGCGCATCCCGCTCCTGACGCGAAAGGACGTCCAGGAAGCCGGCGAGTCGCTCTCCAGCCGCGCGGTGCCCGCCGCCCACGGCAAGGTGCACGCGCTCTCCACCTCGGGCTCCACCGGCATGCCGGTCACCACCAAGGGCACGCAGCTCACCCAGTTCTTCTGGCTGTCCTTCACGCTCCGCGACCAGGTGTGGCACGGCTTCGACGTCACCAGGAAGCTGGGTGCGATCCGCTTCAGCCGGCGGGGCACCGGCGCATACCCCGACGGCACGCGCATGACCGGCTGGGGCCCGGCGACCGATCCCGCATTCGCCACCGGCCAGGCCGCGTTCCTGAACATCACCACGCCGGTGGAGCAGCAGCTGGAGTGGCTGCAGCGCGAGAGCCCCGACTATCTCATCACCTATCCCTCGAATCTGATGTCACTCGTCACCTATTGCCGCGGGCGCGGCATCAAAATCCCGAGTGTGCGCTTCGTCGAAACGCTGGCCGAGATCCTTCATCCCGACGTGCGCAGCGCCTGCCGCGAGGTCTGGGGCGTCAAGGTGGTGGACATGTATTCCTCGCAGGAGGTGGGCTACATCGCGCTGCAATGCCCCAAGCACGAGCACTACCACGTGCAGGCGGAGAACGTTCTGGTCGAAATCATCGACGACCAAGGAAAGCCCTGCCGTCCCGGCGCGACCGGACGCGTGGTGGTGACGCCGCTGCACAATTTCGCCGCGCCCCTCATCCGCTACAGCATCGGCGACTACGCCGTGGTGGGCGAGCCCTGTCCCTGCGGGCGCGGGCTTCCGGTCCTGAACCGCATCCTGGGGCGGGTGCGCAACATGCTCACGCTCCCCTCGGGGGCGCAGATGTGGCCCTATTTCGGCGGCAACAAGTTCGCCGAGGTGGCGCCGGTGTCCCAGTATCAAATCGTGCAGAAGAGCCTCGGCGCGCTCGAGGTGCGGATCGTCCCCGCCCGGCCCCTGACCGAAGAGGACGAGGCGCGCATCAGGGACGTCATCGAAGGCGAGGTGGGGAAGGATTTCACCATCGCCTTCTCCTATCACGAGGAAATCGGCCGCAGCAAAGGCGGGAAGTTCGAGGACTTCCGTTCCGAGATCGCCTCGTGAGTCCCAATTCGGCGCCGTGACGCGAGGCAACCCAGACTCTTCGCCCTCCGGCCCGCGACCCGGCGCCGGCGCCGAGACGCTGGGCCGCCTGATCGAGATCCGCGCCGCCCAATCCCCCGACGCCGCGGCGCTGACTGCGCCCGACCGCGAGCCCCTGACCTATGCCGGGCTCGCCCGCCAGCTCGGCGCGGCGCGGGCCGCGCTGCGCGGGCTCGGCATCAGGAAACAGGACCGCGTGGCCCTGGTGCTGGAAAACGGCCCCGAAGCCGCGGGCGCGTTCCTGTCGGTGGCCGCGTGCTGCGCTTCGGCGCCGCTCAACCGCGATTATGTCCGCGACGAGTTCGAGTTCTACCTCTCCGACCTGTCGCCCCGCGCCGTGATCGTCGATGGCGGCGCGCCGGTCTGGGTGGGCACGATGGCGAAGCGCCGCGGCATCGCGGTGCTGCACCTGATGCCCTGCGCCCGCGCGGGGGAGTTCATGCTGGCCCTGTCGACGGAAGGCGGCGCCGCCAGCGCCGCGGAATCGGAGGCGGCCAGCGGCGGCGACGTGGCGCTCCTTCTGCACACCTCGGGCACGACCTCGCGCCCCAAGCTGGTGCCGCTCACGCACCGCAATCTCCTGGCCTCGGCCCGCGCGGTCGCGAAAACGCTGGCGCTCGGCCCCGGGGACGTGTGCCTCAACATCATGCCGCTGTTCCACATCCACGGGCTGGTGGGGGCGCTGCTCGCGGCGCTTCATGGCGGCGGCAGCGTGGTGTGCACGCCCGGCTTCAACGCGCTCGAATTCTTTCCCTGGCTCGATCGCTTCCGTCCCACCTGGTACACCGCGGTCCCGACCATGCATCAGGCGATCCTCTCGCGCGCGGGCGAGTTCGCGCAATCCGCGGCGCAGGCCCGGCTTCGCTTCGTCCGCTCTTCGTCCGCGGCGCTCGCGCCCCAGGTGATGGAAGGCATCGAGCGCCTCTTCCGCGCGCCGGTGATCGAGGCCTATGGCATGACCGAGGCGGCCCACCAGATGGCGAGCAATCCGCTGCCGCCCGGCGCCCGCAAGCCGGGCACGGTCGGGCTGCCGGCCGGCCCCGAGATCGCGATTCTGGGCGAGGACGCGGACGTGCTTGCCGCCGGCGAGCGGGGTGAGGTGGCGATCCGCGGCGAGAGCGTCACGGCCGGCTATGTGGGCAACGAAGCGGCCAACAGACATGCCTTCGTCGACGGCTGGTTCCGCACCGGCGATGAAGGCGTGTTCGACGGCGACGGCTATCTCACCATCACCGGCCGGCTGAAGGAGATCATCATCCGCGGCGGCGAGAAGGTCGCGCCCCGCGAGGTGGACGAGGTGCTGCTCGCCCACCCCGAGGTGGCCGAGGCGGTGACTTTCGCCGTTCCCGACCCCGCGTTGGGCGAAGAGGCGGGCGCGGCGGTGGTGCTGAGGCCGGGCAGCTCCGCCACCGCCTCCGACATCAAGGCCTTCGCCGCCAAGAAACTCGCCTACTTCAAGGTGCCCCGGCACCTGGTGATCGTCGACGCGCTGCCCAAGGGCGCGACCGGCAAGATCCAGCGCATCGGCTTGGCGGAGAAACTCGGACTCGAGGCGGTCCGGCGCGAAGACCACGACGAGACGCCGCCCCGCACCGAAACCGAAACCGCACTCGTCGAGCTGTGGCGCCAGGTGCTGCGGCGGCCGCGCATCGGGACCGGCGCGCGGTTCCTGGACCTGGGCGGGGATTCGATTTTGGCGGCGCAGCTCGTGGCCCGCGTGCACACGCGATTGGGCGTCGATCTCACCCTCGTCGACGTGTTCGACACGCCCACCATCGCCGAGATGGCGGTCCGGATCGAGGAGAAGCGTGCCCGCGCCGCCGCCTCTTCGTGGCCGCCCTTGCGGGCGCGCAAAGACACCGGTCCGCCACCGATTTCCTTCAGCCAGGAATGGTGGCTCGGGCTCGAGCGATTGGCCCCGCCCTCTGCGGCCTCGAACCGGCCTTCCGCGCTGCGCCTTCAGGGCCCGCTCGACGCTCCGAGCCTGTCCCGCGCGCTGGCGGAAGTTCTGCGCCGCCACGAATCGCTCCGCACCGCCTTCCCGCCCGACCGGGAAAAACCGGGCGGCCGGGTGCAGGAAATTTCGCCGCCGGCCGCGTTCGGCCTCGATTGCGACGACCTCGCCGGATCGCCCTCGCCCCTCGACGCGGCGAAGGCCGCGATCATGGCCGAGACGGCCAAGCCCTTCGATATCGAGTCCGGGCCCCTTTACCGCGCCCGGCTGCTGCGGCTGGGGCCGGACCACCACGTGCTGTCCTTCGTCGTGCATCACGCGGTGTTCGACGGCTGGTCGATGGCGGTGTTCACCCGCGAGCTGGCCCAAATCTACGGCGCGTTCGCGCAAGGGCACGCCTCGCCGCTTCCCGAGCCCGCGCTGCAATACGCCGATTTCGCCGCCTGGCAGCGCGACGCAGTGAGCGGAGCGCGCCGCGAGGCGCTGATGAAATTTTGGCGGGAGCGGCTTGCGGATGTGCGCCTGCCGGAGCTTCCCGCCGACCATGCGAGACTCAAGCCCCCCGGCCTGCGGGGTGGAACCGCGCACCGCCTGATCCCGCAGCCGGCATGGAAGGCCGCGCGCGCGCTCGGCCACGGCGAGGGCGCGACGCTCTACATGGTCTGTCTGACCGCGTTCCACGCGCTGCTGGGGCGATTGGCCGAGACCCAGGACGTCGCCACCGGATGCCTGGTGACAGGGCGCTCCCCGGCCGAGAGCGAATCGCTCATCGGCCTTTTCTTCAACGCCGTGGTGATGCGCACCGACCTCTCGGGCGACCCCACGGTGCGCGAGCTGTTGGGGCGGGTGCGGCGCGGCGCGCTGGGCGCGCTCGCCCATCAGGACATGCCCATCGGCGCGCTCGTCGACGCGCTCAAGATCGCGCCCGGCCCGGGCGAAAGCCCCATCGCCCTGGTTCCGGTGCTGTTCCAGATGCGCAATTTCCCCAAGGCCGAGGACGAGGCCGCGGGCGTGACGTTCCGGGAGTTCAAGACCGAAACCGGCATGGCGCGCTTCGACCTCACCTTCGACGTCGCGGAAACCGACGGCGGCCTGGCGTTGACCCTCGATTACAACCGCGATCTGTTCGACGCAGGAACGTCCGCTGCGCTGCTCGCCGATTTCGCCGCCATGCTCGATGCCCTGTGCGCCCGGCCGGAGGCGCGCCTTTCCTCGCTTCCGGCTCCTGCCCTGGCCGGGCGCAAGCGAGGCGGGCCGTGACCTCGGCATCGGTTCACGTCTGGCGGTTCGCGCTCGATCTTGGGCCCCGCGCCGTGGCGGGCCTATGGGGCTTGCTCGACGGCGGCGAGCGCAGCCGCGCCTTCGCGTTCGCCGACGAGCGCGTACGGGCGCGATTCGTCGCCGCCCGCGGCCACACGAGGCTGGCGCTCGCCGCGCTCACGGGCACGGCGCCGGCGCGGCTTTCGTTTTCCGACGTTGGTGCCGGCAAGCCGAGGCTTGCGGAACCCGATCAGGGACTGGAATTCAACATCGCCCATTGCGGCCCGGTCATGGTGCTGGCGGCGGCGGACGTTGCGGTCGGAGTCGACGTGGAACGGCGGGGCCGGGTTCCGGCCGCCGAGCTGTTGAACCTTGCGAAGGCCGCCTTCGCGCCGGCGGAAATCGCCGGGCTCAGCGCGCTTGCCCCTCGCCTGCGCGCGGACGCGATCCTCGAACTCTGGGTCCGGCGCGAGGCGGTGCTGAAGGGATTGGGGCTGGGGCTGACGGCGCCGGCCGGGCTCGTCGATCTGTCGGGCGCCTCGGGCGCGTTGGGGCCGTCGGGCGAGTCGGGCGCGGTGCGGATCGGCGACGGCGCGCAGGCGACCGTATGGGCTCTCCGCGATCTCGACCTGGGCGCGGACCATTTGGGCGCGGTGGCGGCGCAGGCCAAGGCGATTCGCGTGATCCGCCACGAGCCGGCGTCCCTGCGCGCGCCGTTCATCCGCGGCCCGCGCGATGGCTCCTACCCGGGCCGCCAGGGTTCGGGATCGACGGCCACCATCCTGAGCTCGCTGGCGTAGCGGTTGCCCTCGCGGTCGATGAGCCAGGTCTGATCGGGCGAGGGGAGCATCTCGGACACCGTCACCGTGCGCGGACCCATGCGCATCCCCGGTTTCTCCGGCGCCACCGCCGCGCCCCGCACCAGGCGGCAGAAGGCCCTGCACGAGGGCGGGCTCGCGAAATCCACATAGACCGGCTTGTTTTCCTGGGGAAAGCGGGCAAAGACGTGAACCGGGAGGGCGTGGGCCTTGCGCCAGCGGTGAAGCGCGATCATGCGCTCGATCTCGTCCTTGGCCCGGGCAAAGGCGAGTTCATCGCAGGGAAAGCGCCAGGATTCGCGCCGCACCACGAGATCGCCGATGGTGACCCGGGGACCGTGAACCGGCTCGCGCAGGATCGAGAAATTCCGCGCGCTCCAGCCGCGAAGCTGCGGCTCGAACAGCTGGATGGCGTGAAACTCGCGTCCCGACGGCTCGTGGCGGACGATGAGTCCGCGTTCCGTGCGCGCCACCGTGAGATCGGCCAACCGCAGCACCCGGTCCGCCGGCACCGATTCGCGGGCGTCGTTGCAGGCGAGCTGAAGATCGCGCGCGACCGGCGAGAAGGGCGCGGTGCGCTGGCCGGTCTGATAGCTGCGGTGGTTGACCGGCGCGACGCGCGGAATTTCCATGTCGGCGGCGTGGAGCGCGGCGAACTCGTCCGGGTCGGGATAGGTGAGGAAGAGCGGCGTCTGAAGGAGATTGTTGCTTCCCGCGTGGAGCTCGCCGAGCACGAAGAAAAAATCGCCGCGGCGGATGGCCTCGATCCCGTCGGCCGCGATCATGACGTCGGGGGACTGCTGCCGCGCGCCGGGCCAGCCGGGGCGCGGCGCGGCGAATTCCCGCTGCACCCGTTGCAATGCGTCCTGGGGCCCGATGTCGACGCGCGCGGCCTTGCCGTCCCAGCCGATCACCTTGTGCCAGCGGTCCTCGAAATCGGCCAGGAGCTCGCCGAAGGAGGGATAGATGATGCCGCCGCTGCGGAAGACGGCGTCATAGAGCGGCCTGAACTCCATCCGCTCGGGGCGGCCTCTTGCGAGCGCGTCGTACCGGCCCTCCACCACCTGAAGGAAGCGCCGGCCCATGTCCCAGGTATACCAGCGGGCGGCGACGAGGACGGGGGTGAGCGCCGAGGCCAGCCGTTCCGTGACCGCCGGACCGAGCGTCAAGTCGATGTCGCGGCGGCAATCCTCGTAGACGAGAGTCCGCCCGCCATAGACTTGGCCTTCGTGTTGGGTCGGCCGCTCCCCGGTCAGCGACGTGAAGCGCCGCTCCAGGTCGGTCATCGCGCGCGCGACCGCGCCGTCGTCGCCCGCGGCCGCGGCCAGACGCGCCCGCGCGTTCAGGATCTCGTCCAACGGGGCCCTGGCGCGGGCGCGGAGCTTAGGATCGCCGATGCCCTCGATCGTGGCCTCAAGCCACCTCTCGGGGCGGGGCGCGATGGGCACCTCGGCGTTCCAGAACACGATCTTGCGACGCTCCAGCGCCGCCAGCGCCTCGTACACCTTGCGCTCACTGCTCCAACCCGCGCCTCCAGCCGCCAGCCGCGCCGCGATGTCGCGGGCGGGATGGGCGCCGTCGCAGGCGGCGATCAGATCGGCCATGGGCTGGGACAACGCCAGCTTCTGCCCGTTCGCCGTATGGAGGACGTTCCCCTCGAGGCGCACCAACGGGCTCAGCCGCACCGGAAGCCACGACTTGACCTCGCGATCCTGAGCCAGCTTCGCCGCCAGGCGGTCGATGGTGCGGTACTCGAAGAAGACCTCGCGGTGCGCGACCAGGCCGGGCCCCGGCGTGAGCGCGATCGGCGCGCCGTCGTCGGCGAACTTCGCCCACCCGACGGGACCGAAGAAGCCGATGGAATCGTTCTTTCCGCAATAGCGCTGCAGGTAAAGGGTGACCATCTCCTCGTGGCCGAGGATCTTGGAGTTGCGAACGTCGGGGGAAGAGCGCAGCAGCACGTCGACCCCGTCGTGAAGCGCGCGCCGGTTCTGCCACGCCAGCGCCTCGCGGAACCGTCGGTCCCCGCCCACCTCCCGAAGCACCCGCGAGATTCGCGCGTTCGCCGTTCGCAGCGCCTGCTCCGCTTCGGCGCGGGCCCGGTCGAGGTGTTCGCGGCCGATCGCGAGCTGCGCCCGCAGGGGCTCGATGTCGGCCAGTTCGGGCATCGGCTCCGGCACCCGGCCGCCGCTGAGCCGGCGCAGCGCCCGCCGGATCGGCGCGCGCGGGATGTCGGGACGTTCGCGCGTCATCGCGCGGCAACGCTTTTCCATGTCGCTTCGCAGCGACTCGAAATTCCGCTCCTGCGCGATCAGCCGGTCGATGGCCTCCAGCGACTCGGGTGCGGCGATCATATCCAGCATCGCCACCGGGAATCCGGTGCCGCGCACGCATAGGGTTCGCCACACCGTCCAGCCCGCGCCCAGAGGCACCCTGCCAGGGG
>JBAVNO010000030.1:0-1973 GCA_049691095.1 Alphaproteobacteria bacterium
GCGACACCTAGAACCAAACAACGTCTTATGGCCCGGCAGACTTAAGGCCGATTTATCAAGCATATTATGTGGATAGGTGGTGCCCAGGGGCGGAATCGAACCACCGACACGCGGATTTTCAGTCCGCTGCTCTACCAACTGAGCTACCTGGGCGCACCATGCATGCGCCGGGGGCGGGACCGCCCCGAATCGCGAGACGCCGCTTATAGGCAAAATCACCGAGTCTGTCCAGAAGCACTCCGGGACCCCCGGACTGTGCCCAAACCTACCCGAAAACGGTTAAGAGAGGCTTCGCCTTAGGCCCCTGCCCGGTGGCACATGGTGGCCCCCCATCGGGCACCCGAGTTCCGTCAGCCCTCGTCGTCGGCTGGCGCGGGCGGCGGTCGTTCGGCTTCTTCCGGCGCTTCCCGGGTTTCGATGCGGTAGACGCCGGCGAGCCAGCGGTTCAAGTCGACGTCAGAGCAGCGTTTCGAGCAGAAGGGCTTGAAGGCCTCCGTAAGCGGCTTGCCGCACACGGGGCAGCGGCCCTTGCGCCTTGGTGCGGCCCCCGCTCCCTCCGCCATATCGGCGGGGCGGTCGGCGGAACGGGAACCGGATGAACGCGGATCGGCCATGAAACTCTCTTTCGTCAGCATAGCGCGCCTGCGCCGCGCGCACAGCGGCAACTCTGCGGCTAAACCGCCGCGTTAGAGCGCGGCGATGGAATACCGGTCCTGGGCCAGCGCGGGGTCGGTATCGATGAGCAGCGTTCGGGCAAGCTCCGCCTCCACCGCGCGCAGGTCGGCCAGTCCCTCGTGGGCCAGATAGGACGCAACGACCGGGGAAACGAGCGCCCGCAGCGCCCCGTGGCGGCCCATGCCCTGCCGTCTTGCCGCGCGCAGGACGTCGAAGGCCACGGTCTCGGCCCGCGCCATGCGCCCTGGCCCATCGCCCGCCCAGTCGTCGAACAGGATCTCCGACAAGGCCGCACGGCCCCGCTCGCGGGTGATCTCGACCAGGCCCGTGGCGGTGAAGCCGTGGACGTGGGTGGGGACGCGGTCGCTCTCTGTTTCGTTCCGGAGCGCCTCGATCATGCGTCTCCTCTGGTCCGATCCCCGCAGCCGCAGCAGATCGGCCAGCACCAGCCCGGCGATGTTGCGCAGCCGAATCTGACGCGCGATTTCGGGAATGGCGTCGAGATTGGCGCGCAGTGCCATGTCGCCCGAACCCTTGCGGGAGTGGAACGCGCCCGTATCGACATCGATCGCAGTCAGCGTCTCGGTTTCCTCGACCAGGATCGAGGCACCGCTGGGAAGCGGCACCCGGCGGGCGGACAGGAGCTCGATATCCGGCTCCGCCTCGCGTGCCGCAAACAAGGGGCTTGGTCCCCGATGCGCCTCGATTGCGCGGCCGAGCTCGGGAAGATTATCCCGGCAGAAGCCGCGCGCCTTGGCGAATGCGTCCGCACCCTCGATGACGCAGGCGTCGGGCTTCCACGGCGCGAACCAGACCAGAAGCCGCATCAGCGGATCGTCGTTCCCAGAAAGGCGCGCCGGCGGCGTCTTCTCCTTCGCGGCGGCCTCGATGGCGGCCCATTGGCGCGCGAGCCCCGCCGCCTCGGCCCTGAGCAGTTCCCCGTCCTCGGGCAGGTCCGCACCCCGCGCCATCAGGCCATGGCGCTTTCCGATCCCGAGATCGTGCGTCACGTGGGCGAGCAGCGCTTTGGCACGCGCCTTCTCCGCATCCGTGCGGGCCCGGGGAGCCGAGAGTCCCGGCCAGGCCGGGACCAGCGCCAGATTGGGCCCCGGGAGCAGGACCTGGGTGGAAAGTTTCGGGCCCTTGGCGCCGAAGGCGTCCGCCGTCACCTGCACCAGAACGCGCTCGCCTTCGGAAGGCCCGCCGCCCTTCGGGTGGCCGGACAGGAAGCCGTGGGCCCGCAGACCGATATCGACGAAGGCGCCCAATCCCTTTTCGACCCGCGCGACCCGGCCCAG
>JBAVNO010000031.1:0-1548 GCA_049691095.1 Alphaproteobacteria bacterium
CGCAAGGGCCGCTGCCCCGTGTGCGGCAAGCCGCTTACGGAGGCCTTCAAGCCCTTCTGCTCGAAACGCTGCTCTGACGTCGACTTGAACCGCTGGCTCGCCGGCGTCTACCGCATCGAAACCAAGGAAGCGCCGGAAGAAGCCGAACTGCCACCGCCCGCGCCAACCGATGACGAGGGCTGACGGAAAGCAGGCACCCGATGGGGGGCCACAAAATGCCGCCGGGCAGGGGCCTAACGCGAAGCCTCTCTTAACCGTTTTTCGGTAGGTTTGGGCCGGGTGCGGGGTCCTGGAGTGCTTCTGGACAGACTCCGGGATTTTGCCTATAAGCGGCGTCTCGCGATTCGGGGCGGTCCCGCCCCCGGTGCCCGCATGGTGCGCCCAGGTAGCTCAGTTGGTAGAGCAGCGGACTGAAAATCCGCGTGTCGGTGGTTCGATTCCGCCCCTGGGCACCATTCCTTTTTCGGCGCCATATTCCTCAATCCCGTAACCGTTGCCCGATCGTCGGCGCCGGAGCAAATTGGCGCTAACGGGCCGCGGAAGCGTCGTGAGATAACGGGACATGACGGAGCCGGACCATCCATCCCAGCTCATGCGCCTGGTCAACGGCTTCCAGGTGTCCCAGGCCATACACGTCGCGGCGACGCTCGGCATCGCCGATCTCCTGGCGAACGGCCCGCGGGCGAGCGACGACCTCGCCGCCAAGACCAAGACCGACCCCGGCGCGCTTTACCGCCTGTTGCGCGCGCTGGCGGCCGCGGGGGTGTTTCGCGAGGAAAGCGGCAAACGTTTTGCCCTTGCGCCGCTCGGCGCGTGCCTCAGGTCGGACGCTCCGGTGCCGGTGGCGCCCTGGGCCGCACTCGTCGGCAGGCCGAATTATTGGCAGGCATGGGGCAGCCTGTTGCATTCCGTGCGGACGGGCGAGAACGCGTTCCGGCACGTCCACGGCGCGAGCACATGGGAGTACCGCGCGCTCCATCCCGAGGAAGGGCGGATGTTCGACGCCGCGATGACGGGGCTTTCGCGGCAGGTGAGCAAGGCGGTGGTCGAAGCGTACGACTTCGGCTCGTTCGGGCGCGTGGTCGATGTGGGCGGGGGGCGCGGCGTCATCCTGGCGGCGATTCTGGCGGCCAATCCCGCCGTTCGCGGCGTCCTGTTCGACCAGCCCCATGTCATGGCCGATGCCGGGCCGGTGCTGCGGGACGCGGGAGTCGCCGACCGTTGCGACGTCCAGGGCGGGAACTTCTTCACGAGCGTGCCGGCTGGCGGCGACTGCTACATCCTGAAGGCGATCCTGCACGATTGGAACGACGCGGAAGCAACGCAGATCCTGCGCGTCTGCCGCGCCGCTATGCCTGCCGATGGAAAGCTGCTCCTCGTCGAGCAAGTGATCGCGCCGCCCAACGAAGGGCTGATCGGGAAGATGAGCGACCTCAACATGCTGGTCGCGCCCAACGGCCGGGAACGCACGGCGGACGAGTTTGCCGACCTGCTGGCTCTTGCAGGGTTTCGCTTGACCTCGGTGGTTCCGACGGCGTCGCCGTTGAG
>JBAVNO010000032.1:0-2652 GCA_049691095.1 Alphaproteobacteria bacterium
GAGGCGGCGGCCAAGGGCAGCACCGAAACCCGCGTGCGCGCCACCTTCGACAAGGTGGCCTTGATGCTGAGTTCGGGCAAGATGTCGCGGCCGGAGGCCATCAAGGAGCTGGAAGGGCTTCGCTACGCCTGGCGCGGGGACGGGTTCGAGTTCGATCTGCTGCGCCGTTTGGGCGAGCTGCAACTGGCGGAAGGCGAGTACGAGAACGGGCTCACCACGCTGCGCCGCGCGGTCACGCTGTTCCCCGGCATGGACGGGGCCGAGGCGATCACCCAGACCATGACCGACACCTTCGCCAAGCTGTACCTGGGCGGGGCCGCCGATGCGCTGCCGCCCATCAAGGCGCTGGGCCTCTATGAGGACTTCCGCGAGCTGACGCCCACCGGCGAGAAGGGCGACCAGGTGATCCTGACGCTCGCCGAACGGCTGGCGGCGGTGGATCTCCTGAGTCAGGCCGCCGACCTGCTGGACCAGGAAGTGAACTTCCGCCTCCAGGGCGAGCCGAAGGCCCGCGCGGGGGCAAGGCTCGCCACGCTGCGTCTGCTCGACAAGAAGCCGGACCTGGCGCTCGCCGCCATCAACGCGAGCCGCATCGACAATCTTCCCCCGGACCTCGCCGCCGAGCGGCGTCACATCGAGGTCCGTGCGTTGGCCGATCTCGGCCGCACCGAGGATTCGCTGGCGATGATGAAGGGCGACGACAGCGCGGAAGCCGACATGATCCGCGCCGACATCCTGTGGGCGAAGCGCGACTGGGCGGCGGCGGCCAAAGTGCTGGAGCGTCTGGTCGGGAAGATCGAGTCCGCGTCCAAGGCGTCGGCCGAATCCGCGCCCAAGTCCATGCCGGAGTCCGCGCCCGGCTCCGCTCCCCAGTCCGCGCCCAAGGCGTTGGCCGAGGATCAGAGCCTGACGGTGCTCCGCCTGGCGGTGGCGCTGTGGCTCGCCAACGACCGCACGGAACTGGAGTCCGTGCGCCAGCGCTTCGCCGCCCTGATGGACGCGACTCCCTACCGCGACGATTTCCGGGTCATCGCCGCCGCCGCGCCCGAGGACGTCTCGAGCGTGGCCGCCGTGTCCCAGCGCCTGGCCGAGGTCGACGAATACGCGGCCTTCCTCAAGGGCATCCGCCAGCGCCAAAAGGCCGACGAAGTCGCCAACGCCGCCAACTAGGCGGCGGCGCTCCACAATCCATCAATTTCGCGGAACCGGCGCGGCGTTACCCGCGCGGCGGTCGGGCACGGCCGCTCAGGTGCCGAAGCTTTGCACCAGCGAGCCGGCGACCAGGTACCAGCCGTCCACCAGCACGAAGAAGATGAGCTTGAACGGCAGCGAGATGATGACGGGCGGCAGCATCATCATGCCCATCGACATCAGGATCGAGGCCACCACCATGTCGATGATCAGGAACGGGATGTAGAGCAGGAACCCGATCTCGAAGGCGCGCCGCAGCTCGCTGATCATGAACGCGGGAACCAGCACCCGAAGCGGCGTCTGGTCGGGGTTTTCCAGCTTGTCGATGTGGGCCACGTCGATGAACAGCTCCAGGTCCTGCTGGCGCACCTGCTTCAGCATGAAGGCGCGCAGCGGCCCGGCGGAGCGTTCCACCGCCTCTTCCTCCTGGATCTTATTCTGGATCAGCGGCGAGATGCCCTGGTCGTAGACCGCCTGGAAGGTCGGCGCCATGATGAAGGTGGTGAGGAACAGGGCCAGTCCCACCAGCACCGCGTTTGGGGGCGTCTGCTGGAGACCCAGCGCGCTGCGCAGGAACGACAACACGACCACGATGCGGGTGAACGACGTGGTCATGACCAGGATCGAGGGCGCGAGGCTCAGCACCGTGATCAGCAGCACGAGCTGCACGATCCGCCCGGTGGCCGAGGGCCCGTCGCCTAGATTGAGCGTGACGGTCTGGGCCGAAGCTGGGACCACGAAGGCGAGCAGGGCGGCGGCGAAGACGATGGCGCCCGCCGCGGCCAACAGGCACTTGAGACTCCGTCCCGCCATGGCCCGGGTGATCGCGGGTGCGATGGCGGCCGTCACGGCGCGCCTCCGCTCGGGGCTTCAACCGGGGCGGGTGGCGGGACGATCCCGGTCTCGATCACGGTGTCGGAGCCGGGACCCAGCAGCAACAAATGCTCGCGTCCGTCGCGGCGCACCAGGACCAGCCGCCGTTTGGCGTCGATCGCCGTCATTTCCACCACCCCCGTCCGCCGTTTCCCCATCTGTCCCGGAAGCCCCGGGCCGAGCAGCCCGAAGCGCCTGGCCACCCAGGCCAGCGCCACGATGAGCGCCAGCACGAACACGAGCGCGAGCACGAACTGGAGATAGGTATCGGGCGACATTGCGCGCTATCGGCTCGTTTGCGGCCCTGAATCAGGGCGTGCCCTTGGCGTAGGCCTTGGCGGCCTTGTGGCGCGCGCTGACGCCGCCCAGCTCCTCGCCCAGCGCCTTGTGGGAGCGGGCGAGGTCCTCGGTCAGGCGGTCGAGATCGTCGGCCAGCGCGACCAGCGGCGGCTTGAACCGGGCGGCCTCGGCCGCGGGCATGGTGGTGAGCTGGCGGCAGATATCCGACACCTCGCCTTCGAGGCCGGTGAGATCGACCAGCGACCCTTGCGCCAGCGCCTGGCGCGAGGCGGCGACCACGGCCACGGC
>JBAVNO010000033.1:0-3444 GCA_049691095.1 Alphaproteobacteria bacterium
CGCCGAGGACCGGCCTGCGCCGCGAAAGCCGGCCCAACGCCGCCGCCCAGCGCACGAGGACGGATGAACGCGAGGCCGTCGGCCGATCCGGGAGCGGTGCGGTATCAAGGCCGACGGAACGCGCGCCCGGGTCAATGCCCGCCGACGAACCGGCGCCCCGTGCCCTGCGCTTCAGGGTTGTGGGATGGGTTCCGCCCTCCGCGCGGTCCTTTTCGGCGCGGATCGGCGGCCCGAAGACGGCCGCACGCGCGTACCGTACCGCCGTCAGCAGCGCTCGCGACAATTCGCCGGATTCCATCATCGTCTGTCGGCTCTCCGGTAACGGCCGGCGTTCCTGTCCCCGCGAGTGATTTCGATTCGATCCTCTGGGACCGAATGGCACCAGGGCCCGTTACCGACCAGTTTACCGGTCGAAATGGTTAGGATTTTATAAACCATCCGGCTTGCGAGGGCTTTTGCGTGATCGGATTTTCCGGGCTTTCGTGGCTGCGCCGCAGGCCGCGCCTTTCCGCCGGCGCGAATCCGGGCCGGACACAAAACCGCCACCCGCCTGTGGTAAGAAGGGGCGCGAGGGCGATCGGGTGCGGCCATCTCAGGCCAAGGGCCGCACCGGGCCCCGCGGGCCGGGCAGCGCGCCCGAGGCCAGGGAGGGAAGACGTGAGCGGGCGATTCGTGGCACGCCAGGCGGGCCGCGTCGCCCTGCTCGTCGCCTTGCTTGTCGCCCTGCTCATGGCCGTCGCTTTGGGCGCCCACGCGGCCGCGGCCGAAAGGCCCGCCGGGATCGAGAAGATCCAGCACATCCTCGTCATCTATCTCGAGAACCGCAGCTTCGATAATTTGTTCGGCACTTTTCCCGGCGCCGACGGACTTGCCGATGCCGGCGCGGCCCAACAGGTGGACGAGGACGGCCTTCCCTACCGGTACCTGCCGCCGGTGCCGGACCGCCGCTTCCCCGCCAGCCTGGAGAACCGGCCCTTCGACATCGGAAAATACGTGCCGATCGCCGAGAAGACGCCCGATCTGGTGCATCGCTTCTATCAGGAGCAGATGCAGATCGACGGCGGGCGCATGGACCGGTTCGCCGGGGTGTCGGACGCGGGCGGCCTGGTCATGGGCTATTACGACGCGGGCAAGACCCGGCTTTGGGACTATGCGCGCCGGTTCGTGCTGCTCGACCGCTTCTTCCACGCCGCCTTCGGCGGATCGTTCCTCAACCATTTCTGGCTGATCTGCGCCTGCACGCCCGAATATCGCGATGCGCCCGACGGAGCGCGCGCGAAACTCGATGCCGACGGGAAGCTCGTTTCGGACGGCACGGTCACGCCCGACGGCTACGCCGTGAACACGCTGCAGCCGTCTTCCCCGCCGCGCAAGGCGGGCGCGAAGCCCGAGGGCATCCTCCCGCCCCAGGACCTGCCCACCATCGGCGAGAGCCTCGACGACCATGACGTGAGCTGGGCCTGGTATTCCGGGGGCTGGAACGACGCCGCGGCGGGCCGTCCCGACCGCGACTTCCAGTTCCACCACCAGCCCTTCGTCTACTTCCGCCGTTACGCGGAGGGCGAGCCGAGCCGCGCCCGGCACCTCAAGGACGAATCCGAGCTGTTCGCCGGTATTGCGGACGGCACGCTTCCCGCGGTCGCGTTCTATAAGCCGGTGGGCGAGGAGAACCAGCATCCGGGCTACGCCGAGATCGCGTCCGGCGACCGGAAGGTGGGGGAGATCCTGAAGGCGGTGGAGGAAAGCCCGTTGTGGCGCGGCACCGCCGTGATCGTCACCTAC
Source organism: Alphaproteobacteria bacterium (assembly GCA_049691095.1). Taxonomy (GTDB): domain Bacteria; phylum Pseudomonadota; class Alphaproteobacteria; order DATDPM01; family DATDPM01; genus JBAVNO01. Next base: position 1,783 of record JBAVNO010000033.1, read on the forward strand.
GACGAGAACGGCGGCTTCTGGGACCACGTGGCGCCGCCCAAGGGCGACCGCTGGGGGCCCGGAACCCGCGTGCCGGCGATCGTCGTGTCGCCCTTCGCCAGGAAGGGCGCGGTGGATCACACCGTCTACGACACCACCTCGATCCTGAAGTTCATCGAGCTCCGGTTCGGCCTCGCGCCCTTGGGCCCGCGCGACGCCGCTGCCGACGGTCTCTCCGGCGCGTTCGACTTCGGGCCGTAGGGTGCGCGGGAGCGGCGCGTCTAGGCGCCGCGCAACACCGCCCAGGCGTAGAGACAAGCCAACGTTGCATAGGCGAGGAACGCCACGCCGAGGAGCCAGGCCATGTGCCGCTCGGGCCGGGCGAAGGACGGAAGATGGGGCGCCAGCAACCGGTGATTTAGGAAGTAGAGGGCAGGCGGGAAGATCACCGTGCCGCCGAATCCGATCACCGCGCTCGTCACGATGAGCGGCCCCGGCGCGTCGAGCAGCATGGTGAGGCCGGTGATGACCGTCAGAAGCGCGAGCACGATCAGATACAGGTGACGGGTTTCGATGCGCCGGGTGCGGGGAAACAGGATGTGCAGGATGTCCGCCTGCATGCGGCTCACGGCGTCGGCGGTGGCGAGCCAGGTGTCGGCCAGGAACGCGGCGGCGACGATGAGGAACAGAATCCGCCCCAGCGGTCCCCAACTGACCTCGAAGAACCGGCTCTGCACCACGGCGAGCTCGTAGTCGTGGGGCAACAGGCCGTTGGGGAACAGCAGCGCGTAGGCCAGCAAACAGGTCATGAGCGTGGTGGCGAGATTGCCCAGGATGCCCGTCAGCGCGTCGGCGCGAAGATAGATCATCCAGCGCCGCCAGCGCGCCGGACCGGCCGCGTCGTCGGCGGGAAGAGCCCCATCCTCGGTCACGCGCTCGGGCTTGCCCGCGATGGGGCCGGTGATGCGTCCCACATAGGCCGCCATGGCGGAGCCCTTGTCCCGCATCCAATAGGAATAGAACAGGATCCAGAATCCCCCGAGCCCGGCGAAGGTGATCGCGGTCAGCAGCTTTCCGGCATCGGCCGGGTCCCACGGACGGGGCAAAGGGCCGGTCGGCCCGGCAAGCCCGCGGGCAAAGGAGGGGATCGCGCTCACGACCTCGGGTTGTAAACACGCCCACAGCAGCCCGACCACCGTCACCACCGCGACGATCTTCATGAACCCTTCGACGAGGGCGTAGATGACTCGGCTCATCAGGATGGCGGCCACGAACACGGCGATGGTGGCATAGCCCCAGAACAGGGTCTGGCCGCGCGCGCTCCACCCGGCCGGGAACCCGGTCAACGCGGCGAGCGCCGTGCCACCCGCCGACGCGAAGGCGCCGAACCACAGGAAGGACACGGTCATGAGCAGCCACAGGAACACGCCCAAGGCCCGGTTGAGTCGGATGAAGCCGTGGAAGATGCTCTCGCCGGTCGCCAGCGTGTAGCGGCCGATCTCGACGTTGAGCGGATATTGCAGCAGGCAGGCGGGGATGAGCAGGAACAGGAAGGCGAGGCCGTATTTGGCGATGATGTAGGGCCACCAGATGAGCTCGCCGCTGCCTTGCGCCAGCGCCATCCACACGATGCCGGGGCCGAGCGCCGCCCACCAGCCGGGGAAGGCGGGCACGCTCTTGCGC
>JBAVNO010000034.1:0-11403 GCA_049691095.1 Alphaproteobacteria bacterium
GCCGGCTACGTCCGGGGCCTTTGGCAGGGATGGCTCCAACAGGTCGCGCTCGAGGAGGGCCGGCAGCTCGCGACGCCCGTGGAGGTCGAGCAACGGGTGTGGTTCAACGCCGAAGTGCGCAGCACCAATTTCCTCGTGCCCGGGCTGATCGCCATCAACATGACGCTGATCGGCGCGCTGTTGACCGCGATGGTGGTCGCGCGCGAGTGGGAGCGCGGCACCATGGAGGCGCTCATGGTCACGCCCGCGACCATCCGCGAAATCCTGCTCGGAAAGCTGATCCCGTATTTCGTCCTCGGCATGGGCGGGATGGCCCTGTCGGTCGCCATGGGGATCTGGCTGTTCGACGTGCCGTTCCGGGGCTCGGTGGCCGTGCTTTTCGGCGCTTCCGCCCTGTTCCTGCTGGCGGCGCTCGGGATGGGTCTGCTCATCTCCACGGTGGCCCGCAACCAGTTCGTGGCGGGACAGATCGCGATCGTGGCGACGTTCCTTCCGGCTTTCATCCTGTCCGGGTTCCTGTTCGATATCGCCAGCATGCCGGCCGTCGTGCAGGAGCTCACCCGTGTCATCCCGGCGCGATATTTCGTGGCCATCCTGCAGACGGTATTCCTCGCCGGTGACGTCTGGAGCGTGATCCTGCCCAATGCGCTGGCGCTCGCGGTCATGGCCGCGATCCTTCTCGGCATCACGCGCCGCAAGATGCGCAAGAGGCTCGATTGACCATGTGGCGGCGGATCCGGGGCCTGATCGTCAAGGAGTTCCTCGCGCTTTGGAGGGATCCGAAGAGCCGCTTCGTCGTCATCGGTCCGCCCTTGTTCCAGCTCCTCGTCTTCGGCTACGCCGCGACCTACGACGTCACCCACGTCCCCACCGCGATCTACGACGAGGACCGCGGCCCTGCCGCGCGCGACCTCGTCGCCGGCTTCGAAGGCTCGCCCACCTTCGACATCGTGGGCCGGCTGGAGCGGGACCGGGACATCGCGGCCGCGATCGACGCCCGCCGGGCGGGACTCGTGGTGCACATCGGCCAGGATTTCTCGGCCGATCTTGCGGCAGGCCGCACCGCCCATGTCCAGGTGATCGTGGACGGCCGCGAATCGAACACCGCCCTCGTCGTGCTGGGTTACGCCGCCACCGTCGTGGCCGATTTCAACGGCGAATGGCTGCGCGAACGGGGCCTGAGCCAGCCGCCGGCCGAGCTCGTCGTGCGGTCCTGGTTCAACCCCAACCTCGTGAGCCGGTGGTTCATCGTCCCCGGCATCGTGGCGCTGCTCACCCTCGTCGTCTCCATGGTGCTGACCGCGCTCACCGTGGCGCGGGAGCGCGAACTCGGCACCTTCGACCAGCTTCTCGTGACGCCGCTTCGGCCCTTCGAGATCCTGGTCGGCAAGACGGCGCCGGCGCTCGTCATCGGCATGTTGGAGGCGAGTCTCATCGTCACGGTCGCCATCTTCTGGTTCCAGGTTCCTTTCCGCGGCGAGCTCCCGCTCCTCTACGCCGGACTGTTCTTGTTCCTGCTTTCCACCACCGGCGTGGGACTGATGATCTCCTCGCTCGCTGCCACGCAACAGCAGGCGATCCTGGGCACCTTTCTGTTCGTGGTGCCGGCGGTGATCCTCTCCGGGTTCGCAACGCCCGTCGCCAATATGCCGCTGCTGGTCCAGCACCTGACGCTGGTCAATCCGATGCGCTACTTCCTGGTCATCGTGCGCGGGAGCTTCCTGGAGGCGATGCCCGTCGCCCTCGTCGTTCAAGAGCTTTGGCCGATGGCGCTGATTGCGGCGGTGACGCTCGTCGCCGCGGCCCTGCTGTTTCGCAGGCGGCTCCAGTAAGGAGGTCCGCGCGGCGCCGGTATCCCCCGCTCCCGCCCGCGGCCCGGCTTTAGCGCCGCCGGGCGGCCCTAGGACCGCGTCTCCTGCGGCGCTTGCGCCTTGGCGTGCCCTCATGCACGGTTGGAGTGGCCCCTCGTCTGGTTCGCGGCGGCCGGGATCATCGAGAGTCAGGAGTACGACGCATGTATCCGAAGACAGAATTCGATCGTATCGCCAAATGGACCGCCCACGCCGCCGGCCGGCCGCGGGTTTTCGCGGCCGCCTGCGGCATCGTGGCCGGCTGGGCCGTGCTCGGCCCCTTATTCGAGTATTCGGATTCCTGGCAGCTCGTGATCAACACCGGTACCACCATCGTCACCTTCCTGATGGTGTTCCTGATCCAGAACACCCAGAACCGCGACGGCGAGGCGGTGCAGATCAAGCTCGACGAGCTGATCCGGGCCATCGAGGGGGCCCACAACGCGCTGCTCGACCTCGAGGAGCTGTCCGAGCGCGAGCTCAACGCCATCAAGCGCCGCTACGCCGACCTGGCGGAGCGGGCGCGAAGCGACCTGCGGGTCGGAAAAGTCGACACCGACAAGCCCGAGGTGGCGCTCGATTGATCGGCGCGCCCTAGGGCTAGCAGCTGCGGGAAGAAGCGGGATCGTGCCCGGGCGGGCCCGGTCGCAGGCGCGGGCTCAGGCGGCCTTGACGGCGGCGACGAACTTGTCCACTTCGCCGCGCAGCACGCCGGCCTGGGCGGACAGTTCCTTCGAGGCGTCGAGAATGCGCGCCGCCACTTCGCCGGTCCGGCCCGCCGCCTCGTCGATACCCGCGACGTTGGTCGATACCTCGCGGGTCTCCGAGGCCGTCTGCTGGACGTTGCCGGAGATCTCCTTGGTCGCGGCGCCCTGCTCCTCCACGGCGCTGGCGATGGCGGTCGTGATCTCGTCGATCTCCTTGATGACGTTGCCGATGCCGCGGATGGCCTCGACGGCATCGCCCGTGACCTGCTGGATGCCCGCAACCTGGGTGCGGATGTCCTCGGTCGCCTTGGCGGTCTGGGTCGCGAGCGTCTTGACCTCCGACGCAACGACGGCGAACCCCTTTCCGGCCTCGCCCGCCCGCGCGGCCTCGATGGTGGCGTTGAGAGCCAGGAGATTCGTCTGCCCGGCGATGGTGTTGATGAGGTCGATGACCTCTCCGATGCGCTCGGCCGCTTCGGCCATGCCGCGCACCGTGCCGTCGGTGCGCTCGGCCTCGGCCACCGCTTTTTGCGTGATCGTGGCGGATTGGGTGATCTGGCGGCCGATCTCGGCGATGGCGGCGGAAAGTTCTTCGGTCGCCGAGGCCACGGCCTGCACGTTGACCGAGGCATGGCCCGAGGCCGAGGCGACTGCGCTCGATTGAGTGCGCACCCGTTCGGCCGTCGTGCCCATGTCCTCCGCATTCGATCTCAAGCCCGACGCCGCCTCGGTCATCGAGCCCACGGCGTGCCCGACGCTGCCCGCGATCTCGTTGGCGAAGCGGGCGAAGTCCTTGACCTTGCTGCCCATCGATTCCGTCGCGGCGTTGATCACCTCGGCGCTCATCCGGAACGTTCCCGGAAGGCCGCGGCCCAGGATCTTCCGGAAGTATTTGCCGTGGCTCACATATTCCATCGACGCGCGGGCCTCCCGCACGAAGGCGTCGGCGATGTCGAGCATGTTATTGACGCCGTGCTGAAGGGCGCCCAGATCGCCCGCTTCGCTCGCATCGAGGATGCGGACCTCGAGATTGCCCCGCGCGGATTCGACGCAAACCTTGGCGGCGGTTCGGATCGCCTTGCGCACACCGACAAGCCACCACGCGGCAAGACCGAGAAGCGCCGCGATCCCGATCTCGGGCACGGCGGCCATGATCGCGTTGTCGGATGCACCGAGCGCGTGCCACGCCGCAGCGACGAACGAAAGGCCGATGGCCGCGATCACCGCGATCGTGGCCTTGGCGAGCGACGAAAGGTCAGACAGAGAAGATAAATTCATCGTAGTCCATGCCCTGCGTTTTCAGGAAGCCGGTGAAGTGCGCCAGCGCCGCGGCCATGCCCTCCTTCGGGTTCTCGTGCCTGCGTTCGATCTCGGCCAATTGGCCGTAGAGCGGCTGCACCTTCTGGACCTGCGCGGCGTCGGGCTTGCGGCGGTTGGAATGGTAGCCGACGATGTTGCCGCTCATGTCGAACCCGGGCGTCACGTGGGCGAAGACCCAGTAATGATCGCCGTTCTTCGCCAGGTTGATGACGTAGGCGAAGATTTCCTTCTTGGCCTCGATGGTGTCCCACAGCAGCTTGAAGACGCTGCGCGGCATATCGGGATGCCGGATCACGCTATGGGGCGCGCCCATCAGCTCCTTGAGGCTGAAGTGCGAGACGCGAACGAAGATGTCATTCGCATAGGTGATCCGGCCCTTGAGGTCGGTCTTGCTGACGATCAGCTCTTCGACCCCGAAGGGACTTTCCCTGCCCGTGGGCTGGACGTGGGGTTTCCGCACCGTATCCTCGCGCTGTCCGGGTTCGTCGCCATGGTCCCAGGCGTGCGCGGACGGGCGCACGCGAACGTATGCACCCCAGGTAACATCTTTGGCGTTAAGAAATGGCTTAAGGATAGAACGGCCGCCGGGTGCTGCTGGTCTTGGCGCTCGTTCTCGGGGGGTCCGGAGTACGTGGCGATGCTAATCAGTGTTGTAATATGATAATCATAGATAGGCTGCGCCATGGCACCGCTTCGCGCCTGTGAGCCTATCGACCGTCTCCAATGAGGGGACCGCGCGGGGCGGCCAACCCCATGGGACGGCGCCGCGGGTGGGGGGATGAAGGAGGGCTTAGTCCCGTTTGAGGCGGAAGCCGCGGGCGAGCTCCTTGGCCTTCGCGATCGAAGCCCCGTCCATGGCGACAGCCAAGTGATCGATGAGCTTCAAGGCGTCGCGGCGAATCTCGCCCTCGCCCCGGGCCGCCGCGAGCTCGGCCCACATATAGGCCGCGACCTTGTCCTCGCTCGCCCCCACGCCCTCGGCATGCAGGAACGCGAGAATGAGCTGGGACTTGACGTCGCCTTTCTCCGCCGCCGCGCGCACGCGTTTGGCCGCCGCCTGATCGTCCGCGGCAGAACCCTGGCCTTCGTCGGTGATGGCGCCGAGATAGGTTTCCCGAACCGTCGGCGGCGTCCACCCTGGCGATTTCTTCCGGCTCATGTCCCTCTCCCTTGCTTTCCCTGCGGCCTGCGGCCTGATGCCGAAATTCCTGTCCGGTCGCGCTGCCTCTGAAACCCAGCGTTTTTGCAAGAGGCGCCGGCCGGTGCGGCCCGTCGTGTCCTTGCCTAACCGTATTCTAGACGCGGGCCGGGCCCGTCGCGTTGGCCTATGTCAACCGGCCCGCCTCCCGACGTCGGCTTTGCGCATCGGGAGCGGGCTTGAGCGGGGGCTTCGGGGAAGGCGGCGAACTCCCCACCGGGGCCGGTCATGCAGCGGGCACAAAAGCGACACGGCCTCCGCCGGGGGACGGAGGCCGTGCTTGATGCGTTGACCGCGGCTTTCCCGCAGTCGCGTCTGGGCCGGGTCTTAGACCTCGGCGCAGGCGTAGCTGTTGATCTCGAGGCCGACGGCCACTTCGACGATCTTTGGCGTGTTCCAGGTCATTGTCGTACTCCCTTCCTAGATTGCTAGGCCCATTTCCATTGGACCGATACTAACTTACAACCCGGCGTCTGAACCCACCCTGAGCGGCCCGTTCAGAATGCGTTCAGAAAACTACCACGTTTTTCAGTTAGTTACGACTCTACTTAGAGTCATTTCCGATTGGATTTGGGCGTCATGCGGTGGGTCTAACGGCCTGATACGATTACCCGACTGCGGGTGTCGGGCACTTCGGGCGGAGCCGCCATCGTCACGGCCATGGGCCCGATTCGCGCCGCCCGGCGCTAATCCGTTCGGTCCCCTTCCGCGATCCATCCGGCGCATGCGGGGCCGAGATTCCGCTCCGCCATGCGCTCGTACTTGCGGTTCTCCTCGGGCGACAGCACGTCGCGCCAGCGCCCGTTGCTGCCCTTGTGGATGAAGGTGGCGGCGCCACCGTCCCAGAACGCGCCGCCAAGCGGCACGCTCCGGGAAGCATTTTCCTTCATGTAGTCGAAGCCGCAATGCTCGACGATCGCGTCCCACCGTCCTTCGTCGATGGGAATGTCCAGAAACGCGGCAATGCGGCGGATCTGCCCCGGCATATCGGCCTTCAGATCCGCGAAGTGCACCATCAGCACGTTGGGGAGTCCGCGGATGGCCCACCAGGATGCGACGTTCTCCCAGAACGGCCAGAAAGGATGGCCGTCCTTGTCCAGCCAGTCGTGAAAATAGTCCCGGACCGATGCGGGCGGTTTGCCGATGGGCGGGCCGACGCGGCCCGGCGTGTCGTTCAGCGCCTGGTACCACGCCTCGTTGGCGCTGGCGTGGTGGTTGTACATGCTCCAGACCACGTCCCGGCCGTCGCGCCCGATATAGAGGTACTTGGCCTTGGGCGAGAACACCAAGGCGTCGACCGGCAGGTGCGTCTTCAAGAACCGGCGATGTTCTTGGGCCTCCACGGCCGGAAGCTTCACCTGCTTGGGCGGCACCCGCAGATCGAGCCAGGGCGACATCTCCACCACATCCAGTCCTTCCGCGCCGTTGAAGAGAAGCTGCGCGACGATCTGCTGAACCCAGGTGGTGCCCGATTTGGCATAGGTGGCGATCACGATGTCGTCCCCGCGGAAGCGGAAATCGTTCCAGACCGTGGAATCGAAATGGTGGTTGTGCAGCTCCCGCGCCTTGACGGGCCAGGTCACGTCCTGGCCGCCTGATTCGCCGTCCATGATGCGCCGCTCCCTTCGCCGATTGGGATTGTTGAAAGTTACACCATGGCAGGCGAAAGGTCGCTTGTCCCGAGGGCCGCAAGCCGCACGCCCCGCAGGCATGCGGCGAAACGAAGAACCGCCCGACGAGCGCAAAAAAAACCGGGGCGAACGCCCCGGCGAGACAGAATCGTTTGAGCGCCGGCTCTAGTCGCGGTTGCGGCGCCAAATACCGAACAGCAGCGCGCCGATCCCCGTGACCAGAAGCGCCATGGATCCGGGCTCCGGAACCCGGTCTACGGCCCCGTCCAGCGCCGTCTGTGCGAATGCGTCGTGGGACAGACCACTGACCGCCAGGACAACCAAGGCCGCGAACAAGCCCAAGTACATCATGCGTGACATTCTAGGTTTCCTCCCCCGTCAAGAAGCTCATCGGTTATTAAAAAAACCTCGTGCCGGCTCTAATCGCCCTTGCGGCGCCAAATGCCAAACAGCAGCGCACCGATGCCGGTCGCCAGAAGCACGAGCGAGCCCGGCTCGGGAACTCCGGTCGGGCAGTTGGGTCCGGCTGTGCACACTGAGGCGAGCGCGTCTTGGGCTAAGCCGCTGACCGCCAAGACGACCAAGGCGGCGAACAAGGCCAAATTGACCGTGCCTGGCATTTTATGTTTCCTCCCTCGCCTGTGAAGGTTGATTTGAAAAAAGCGGCGCCTCCCGCCTAATCGCCCTTGCGGCGCCAAATGCCGAACAGCACCGCGCCGATCCCCGTCGCCAAGAGGACGAGCGAGCCCGGCTCGGGAACTTGATTCGGGCAGTTGGGTCCGGCGGTGCATTGCGCGAATGCGTCGTGGGATACGCCGGTGACCGCCAAGACGACCAAGGCGGCGAACAAGATCAAATTGACCGTGCGTGACATTTTAGGTTTCCTCCCCCGTTAAGACGCTCAGTGGTCATAAAAAGACCTCGTGTCGGACCTAATCGCGCTTGCGCCGCCTCGTGGCAAACAGCAGCGCGCCGATCCCCGTGGCCAGAAGCACCATGGAGCCGGGCTCCGGAACCCGATCCACGCTCGCGTCCGCGAGCGCCGTCTGGGTCGCGAACACGATCATCGCGGCTGCAACAACTAGTATCAGGCGCGGCGTCATGGATCCTCCTCCGGTCGCAGTCTTTTTATTAAGGCTGTTGCCCTTTATGGGTTGACGCAATTCTCATGCCGCATTCCGATATTCAATCATAACAATGAGTTCCATCAGCCCGCGCTCGAAAGTTGTAAGAAATTTTGACACCCGCTGCCGGCCCAGGGGCTAGGCCTCGCACCGGCCCAGAACGGTTGATCCGGCGCCGGTCCTGGCCCCATGATCGGGGCTCATCATCCTGGCTCATCATCGTGGGCCATCGCCTTGGCGGGGGCGAAAATGGGCCGCCCCGCTCGGGGCTGGAATGTCTGTCGTTTCCGGGGAACGTTGCATGGAAAATTCGGGATCCTGGCTTCAACGCGCGGTACGGCTCGGGCCTGCCCTGGCTTTGCTCGTTCTCGCCCTGCCGGGTGTGGGCGCGGCGGCGAACGACCCCGATGATCTCGAACGGCAGCGTCGCGCGGTCCGTTACCTGGAAGCGTCGCAGACGCCTTCGGGCCTGTTTGCGTTCGACACCCATTTCCTGTCGGGAACAGGCGAAGGCAGCAGCGTCGTGGACACGACGGCCTTTCTCGCCCGTCAGGCGAGCGCAGCCTACGGATTGTCGAAATATTACGTTCAGTCCGGCGACGAAACGGTGCGCCCGGTACTCGAAAAGGCACTGGCCGGATTCGGCACCATGTCGCTTCCCCTCGCCAAGTCACCGTTGCTGCGCGCTCTCGAGGCAAGCCGCCTGATGTCGATCTCGATCACAAGGCGCGTATTGACGCGCGTGCTGGAAGGTTCCCAGCGTCTTTATCGCGCTTCCGGAGACGGACAGGTGCTCTCCTACGACCCCGATTATGGAAGCGCCTGGGCGGGAACGACGGCGATCGCGCTGCTGGCGGAGCTTGGATACGAGCGCGCGAGCGGCGACACCCGGTTCGCCGAACTGCGCCGGGCCTGGCTGGCGGGCCTTATGTCGCTGTACGTCCCGGGGCGCGGATTTCGCGAATTTCCGGACACGCTCTCCGAAACCGCATATGCGAACGGGGAGGCTTGGCTGGCGCTCGCGACCTATGTGGGAATGTTCCCGGATGATGCGCGGGCCGCAAAGACGCTGCACACAATCGACGATTACATGATGCGCGCCTATTCGGAGCGGCTCAACTTGCAGTTCTTCCACTGGGGAGCCATGGCCGCGGCACGGCGCTATGCCGACACGTCGGACGGCCGGTTCCTCGATTTCCTGAGAGACCAGGCGGGGCGATTGGCCGAGATCCTGCCTCCCCGCGCCGAGCGAGAGGCCAATTCCTGCGCGTTCGTGGAGGGACTGGCCGCGGCCGCGGCGGCGCTGTCGTCGCATGAGCCCGACCGGCCGATCGTCGCGCGTATTTCGGACCGCATCGACTCCGAGATGGCGAAGAACCGCGAGCTCCAGATCGCGCCCGGCCAGGACCGTATCGATTACCCGCGGGGCGCGTCTCTTCGGGCGCCGCTTCTGGCCGACTTCGCCGGGGCTTTCCTAATGGACCGCTTCGTTCCCTACACGCGGATCGACATCACCGATCATTGCATCTCGGCGATTTCCGAAATGCAGCGCATCAAGGCCGCGCCCTAGGGGCGCCCTATCCCGGATTCACGCCTTTCACCGCGCACGCGGCCTCGAAGTCCGAACGCTCCCAAGGCGCGTCGAAACGCCGCGCGACCGTATCCTTGCCAGAATGCCGGCCGTCGTTTCCGCCGGGGCGGCTGATGTGTCAATGTGGGCGCGAGGGAGGAGCGATGATGCGGCGGCGCGATGTTCTTTTCGCCCTGGCGGGGCTGTTTGCGGCGTGGCCGTTGCGCGGCGCGCGGGCGCTCGCCGACGGCTGGAACGACTGGACGACGCCGCTCGGCCGCCAGCATCCGCTTGCAGGGCGCATCTGGCGTTCCGGCGCGCGCGATTTCGTCGACCCCGCCGGCGTGATATCCGAACTGAAACAGGCGCGGTTCGCACTATTGGGAGAGAAGCACGACAACCCCGACCATCACCGGCTTCAGGCCCGGATCGTGACCGACCTGATCGGCCTGGGGCGCAGGCCGGCGGTGGCCTTCGAGATGTTTTCGACCGATCAGGAAGCGGCACTCGATCGCCACATTGCGGCGCATCCAATCGACGCTTCCGGCCTGGGCCAAGCGGTGAGCTGGTCCAAGACGGGTTGGCCGGACTGGGCGCAATACGAACCGATCGCGAAGGCCGCGCTCGACGCCGGACTGCCCATCCTGGCGGCGAACCTTTCGCAGGCGACGATCAGAAACCTGGCGCGCAAGGGTTTCGCCGCTCTGGAACCCCAGCGGATCGCGGCGCTGGGGCTCGATCGGCCGCTGCCCGAAGCCGCGCGCGCAAGCGCGCGCGCAGAGATCATCGAGAGCCATTGCGGTCAGTTGCCGGATGCGATGGTCGACCCCATGGTGAACGTGATGTTCGCGCGCGACGCCTTCATGGCCGACGTGCTGGCGCAGGCGGCGCACCGCCGGGGCACGGACGGCGCGGTGCTGATTGCGGGGGACGGCCACGTAAGAGTCGATCGCGGCGTGCCCTGGCATCTGGCGCGCCTCGCCCCGGGGACCGTCATACGCTCGCTGGCCTTCGCCGAGGTACACAAAAGCGAAACCGCCCCCGATGACTACGCCGAGGCCTATCAGGCCGACCGCCTGCCCTTCGATTATGTGTGGTTCACGGCGCGGCTGGACGATCTCGATCCGTGCGAGACATTCGCCGACGAGCTGCGCGCCACGCGGAACCGCGGCCAACCGCGTCCGGCGCCCTGACCGCGTGCGACCGGAGTCAGAAACCGAGAGAAACGGCGCGCTCGGGAAGGTCCTCGATGCCGGCGATGGCATGGAGCGCCGGCAGATTCACGAGGTGCACCTTGTCCCGGCGCGGGGTGCGGATGAAGCCGCGGCCTCTGAGGCTTGTGAATGCCCGGCTCACCGATTCGACCGTAAGGCCCAGATGATCGGCGATGTCGGTGCGCGACATGGGCAGCTCCAACGCGATCGCGTCCCGGTCGAGCCGACGCAGCCGCGCCGCGAACATCAGTAGGAACGTCGCCAGACGCTCCGGCGCGCCTTTGCGGCGCAGCAGGATGAGGTGATCGTTATGCGCCTCGATCTCGTCGGTGGCGATGACGAACATGACGAAGCTCAATCGCGAGTTCCGACTGAGAAGATCGAGGAAAATCTCCCGGTCGAAGGTACAGACCGAAACATCGGTCAGGGCCTCGGCGGTAGAGTACGCGGCGGCGTGGCGCTTGACGCCGCCTATGATGTCGCCGGTGCCGAGAAAACCGATGATCTGCCGTATCCCGTTGGCGAGCTCGTAGTAGAGCTTCACGTAGCCGCTGGTGATCAGGAAGACATGGCGAAGCTGGGCGTCCTGCTCGAACAGCATGTCGCCCTTTCCGAATTCCATCGTCCTGGCCACGGACCCCAGCAGTGCCAGTTCTTTCTCGTCGAGATGGGAGCAAAGGAAGAGATTTCGCGCGGCGCAGTTCTCGCAGCGGGCCGATCGGGAATGCGCCGCACAAACCGGCGTCGCATCGGACTTCACGGTGACGATGGTCATTGTTTTTTTTCGCC
>JBAVNO010000035.1:0-22166 GCA_049691095.1 Alphaproteobacteria bacterium
GACAGCACCCCGAAGGCGAGCGGCGAATGGGCGAGCAGCCCGCAGCCCTCGCGAATCGCGATCTCGGCCAAGCCCATTTCGAAGGTGCGGTTGAGCAGGCTGTAGGGATTCTCGATCGCGGCCACGCGCGGCCCGCGCCCGGCTTCGGCCAGATGCAGACAGCGCATGAGCCCCCACGGCGTCTCGTTCGACACGCCGATGTGCCGCACCTTGCCCGCCGCGACAAGATCGCCCAGCACCGAGAGCGTCTCCTCGAGCGGCACCGGATCGTCGCCTGCGTCGTGGACATAGCCGAGCTGGCCGAAATTGTTCGTGTTCCGGTCGGGCCAATGCAGGTGATAGAGGTCGATGTAATCGGTGCGAAGGCGCCCGAGACTGGCGTCGACCGCGGCCTCGATGTTTCTGCGGTCGAGCCGCGTTTCGCCGCCGCGCAAGTATTTCATGGTCTTCGAGCGGCCGGCCACCTTGGTGGCGACGACCATCCGGGTGCGGTTGCGGCGGCTCTTGAGCCAATTGCCGATGTAGGATTCGGTGCGGCCCTGGGTCTCGGCGCTGACCGGAATGGGATAGATCTCGGCGGTGTCGACGAAATTGACGCCGGCGGCGCTGGCGGCGTCCAACTGCGCGTGGGCCTCGGCCTCGCTGTTCTGTTCGCCCCAGGTCATGGTGCCGAGGCAGATCGCGGAGACCTGGAGATCGGTCCGACCGAGACGCCGATAGTCCATGGATGTTTCCTCTTGGCCGGCCGTTCGCAGCCGACGCCGGCGGCGATTCCGTTATAGCCGCTCGTCCCGCTCCGGGAAACGGCGGCCAATCAGGAGACCGGGCGGAAGAGCCGTCACAGGAACAGCGCCAGGACGCCGGTGTAGCCGTAGAGCCGGTTGTGGGAGATTTCGCCATTGGCGAAGAATCCCACCAGAGGGAAGTCGCCCAGCTCGCGACGGATGATGTCGATCTCGGATTCGCCCTCGTCGTCGGCGAAGATGGTGGGTCCGCGTCCCACGCACGCGACATAAATCCCGCCCCGGGGCGGCGCATCGAGCCGGCGCTTCAACCCGGCCAGCATGCGCATCAGATCGGCCTCGGCCGCTTCGTGACCGCGGCGGACGAACATGAGCTTGTCGCCCACGTTGAGCCGCTCGCCCACGACCAGCAGCCCGCGGTCGGCGTCGATCCCGATCAGATTGCGCACCAGGTAATCGCCGGTGTCCGAGCCCGGGATGGGGACCGCCGCTTCGACGGCCTCGATCTGATCCGCGAGATCGCCGGCGCCGGAACAACCAAGGTCCTCGGCTAGAACGGCAAGCACGTTTTCATCGTCGAGCGCCGAGACCACATTGCCCAGCCCTTCGGTGACCGTGTGCACCGGGCCCGCCGGAAGACATCCCTGGGTCAGGCCGACGGCGACCGGAATGTCGGCCGCGAACAGGACGCCCGAGAGTCCCCCCTGGGTCACGTCGCCTGCGATTTGCGGGAAGGCGCCCCGCGATGACGCGACTCCGCCGACCAGGAACGCGGACGAGGCGTTGGCGAGCTCCTCGACGAGAACAGGAAGCCGTGGATTTCGCGGGTCGCCGTGGACGACTCCCAGACCCGGACCCGCCCTCCGCAGCCAGTCCTCGTGATCGCGGCGAAAGGCGCCGACGTCGGCGGTGATGGTGGAAAAAATCGAAAACGAGTCGGCCGGGAAGGCCGCCGTCATCACCGCCATCGCCGGCTCCTCGAAATGCTGCGCCCCGGTGGCGTAGACCCCGATCCCGGTGGTGCCGACCCAGTGTTCGATGCCCGTGGTTTCGCGCAGGAAGGTGAGGATGCTCGAGATGTCCGGCGCGAGGAGATCGGTGACGTACAGGAAACCGAGATTCTCGTTCTCGCGCGCGCCGCCAAGCTGATCGAGGCACCGTTTCGCCGCCGCGGACCAGTTGCCGGTCGCGTGAGCCGAGCGAAAGGCGGCCGCGCCGCTCATGGCGTCGGTTCCGTCTCCGTGTGTTCCGGTCGCAACCTCATGAATATGAATGTAGGACAGAGACCGGCGCGCGGTAAGGGAGGAAACCGACCCAAACCGGTCTTGCCACGCCGCTTCGTGCGCGGCGAATTTTCCCGGATTATCCTGTCGTGCCGGCGCGCCGTCCGCTTTTGGTTTGATCTTTGCCGGGCACGGCCTACCTTGAGGGACGCGAGCACGAGGAGGCCCATGCGCGCCGTGTCGGTAACGTTCCTGTCGGCCATCGTGATGGCGTTGGCGCCTGCGTCGGCTCCTCCGGTGGCGCCAACCGGCGCCACATCCGCCGCGCCCGCCGCCGAGAAAATCCAGCAGAAACAGGACCAAGGACAGGACGAGGACGAGCCTCAGCACCCTTCGGAGCTTGCCCTCGAGGCGACGCGGAAGCTGATGCGGGCGCTCGAGCTCCTGATGCAGTCGTTGCCCCAGTACGGCATGCCCCGGATCGACGAGAGGGGCAACATCATCATCCCGCGGCTTCCCGAGGCGCCCCCGGCGCCCCCCAGGCCCGAGCCCAAACCGCCGCCGTCGCAGCGTGACGGCGGGCCCGATACGCCCATCTAGGTCATCCACGCGTCCCGGCTCGCCGCCCGGCCCAACCGAGCCTGGCTGCACCATGGTCGTGCCGGCGGCGCACCGCCTCTAAGCGTCGGCAATGGGCTCTGGGGGGCGATGGGTTCTGGGGACAACGGGCTTTGGGGGCGATGGGCTCTGGGCGCCGGGCTCTGGGGGACGGCCCGGGACAAGGGGACCGCAGATATTGATTCCTGGGCCTTTCATGCCAATATGACGGCCAACTCCATCGTAACGGCGAAAAGGGAAAGTAGGATGTCTTCGGACGCGAAAAATCGTTACGGCGCGACGGTCGTGCGCGCGGAAGCGGCGATCGACGAGGGTCTGCGCCAGTACATGCTGCGCGTTTACAATTACATGAGTTCCGGTCTGGCGCTGACCGGCCTGGTGGCGTGGCTGATATCTACCAGCCCCATGGCGCTCCAGGTCATATACGGGAATTCGGTTCTGATGTGGGTCGTGTTGCTGGCTCCGCTCGGATTCGTGCTCTTCCTCAGCGCCCGGATCAACCACATGAGCGCATCGACCGCTCAGACCGTGTTCTGGGTCTATTCGGGCGTCATGGGTCTGTCGCTGGCGTGGATCTTCCTCGCCTTCACGGGCGCCAGCATCGCGCGGGTCTTCTTCATCACCGCCAGTCTGTTCGCGGCCATGAGCCTTTACGGTTACACCACCAAGCGCGACCTCACGGCTATCGGCTCGTTCCTGTTCATGGGGCTCATCGGCGTCGTGATCGCCTCGGTGGTGAATATTTTCATCGCGTCGACCGCGCTCCAGTTCGCGGTCTCGGTGATCGGCGTCATCGTCTTCACCGGCCTCACGGCCTACGACACCCAGAGCATCAAGGAGATGTACGTCGAGTCCGACAGCGGCGAGCTCGCCGGCAAGAAGGCGGTCATGGGCGCGCTTCGGCTCTATCTCGACTTCATCAACCTGTTCCTCCTGATGCTCCGATTCCTGGGCCAGCAGCGCCAGTAACGCCGCGCCGCGCGTCCGACTCCTGCGAAACCGGGGCCATTCGGCCCCGGTTTTTTTGTGCCCTGGTTTTTACTTGTCGTGAGCAGGGGCCGTGGGCATGAACTCTTTCATCGGTGCCGTTTTATTTGATTTGTCGTCTGTTTTGCCTTGCCGGGGCCTGTCCCTGACGGCGTCCCACCGCCGCCCGCTGCGCCCCTGCGGCCAGGATCCCGGTGCGGCCTTCTGGCACACCACCCTGACGTATAAAATTTTCGCTAATTCAAGGAGTTACGTTAACGTGACTTTAACAGCGGCCGGCCTAAGGTTCGGACCGTCGGGCGCCTCGGTTGTGATCCGGGCCGCCACAAGGCTGTCTTGACCTTTTTCCGGGCGTTCTCTTGATCGTGGATTGGCAGAGATGACGGAGTCCGTGGGGATGGCCGGCAACCGAACCGCAGCCGGCCGGGCTTCCTTTTCGGAGCGGATCGAGGCGATCGCCTGGACGCGCACCTATGACGTCCTGGTGCGCGTGCCGTTCATCGCCTGGTTCCTGTTCCTCGAATTCGCGACCATCACGCATCTCGCCTCGTACATCGACGCGCGGGGCGCGGTCCCGGATGCACTGTTCTTCACCAACGTGCTGGCACGCGTCGCGGTGATTCTGTTCCTTGCGACGTGGGTGGCCTTCGTCATGCTCCGCTCGGCGCCGAAAAGGAAGACGCCGGGCCTATGGCCCAGATTCGCCGCATTCCTCGGCTCATTCGTGATGATGGCCCTGCCCTTGTTCCCGGCCCACGAATTGTCGCTTGGGACCAGCATCCTTTCCACCATGCTGATCTTCGCCGGCGACGGATTCGCGGTTTACGTGGTGTTCTGGCTCGGGCGGTCGGTCAGCCTGATGCCGGAGGCGCGCAAGCTCGTGACCCGCGGTCCCTATGCCGTCATCCGCCATCCCCTCTATGCGGCCGAAGAAGCAGCGGTCGTCGGCACCTTTCTCCAGTTCGCCTCGCCGTGGACGACGCTCATTCTCGTCGTCCATGCCCTGATCCAGATCCAGCGCATGGGATACGAGGAACAGGTGCTGCACCAGAGTTTCCCCGAATACGGCGACTACGCGAGCCGCACGGCCCGCCTCATCCCGGGTCTTTACTAGCCGGACCGTTTTCGCCGCCCCGACGCCCGCGTCCCGGACGCGAGGCGCGGCCTCCGCGCCGTTATTCGCGGCCGTTCCCGCGATTCCCGCCTCGATTCGAAACGGCGCATTGCTCCACACGGGCTCGCATTGGCCCCGTTCGGCCCCTATGGGCGGAGCCCATCGCGCCGGGCGCTTCGGCCGGGCTGCCTGCGGCGCGGAATTATCAATCATTTCCGCGCGTTGAACTCCGGCCTGCAGCCGTCGGGCCGGGCCGGGCGCGAGCCTAAATAAAATACCATCCAAATTTCTGGAGAGTTTTACTAAGTACTGTACGAACTTCTATTTCGTTTTTTGAATTATTTACAAAATATCGGCTTCGTTATTTGTATACCGGCCTTGATCTCTTGACCTAAATTAACCTTCTGTTAAGGCCCCACACTTATATTGGTCCCATCACTTCTGCAATGAGGAGGAGTTCAAGCATGGTTTCGACCATTCGAAAGTTTTGGAAGGATGAGTCCGGCGCCACGGCCATCGAGTATGGCCTGATTGCCGGTCTGGTGTCGGTTGCCGCTATTGCCGCTTTGACGGCGATGGGTGGTTCGCTGCAGACGATCTTCGGCGTTGTTAAGACCAACCTCGATAGCGCTGCGGCGTCGGCTTCTGGCGGCGGCACCTAAACCCGCTCAAAGGGGGGACGATACCCGAGGGCGGGGCGCGGCCGGTGTACCGGGCGCGTCCCCCCCTCGGGACCCTTCTTCGAAACCCCGACCCACGATCATCAAGCGGGCGCTCGCTCCTCCGATCCGACGTGACGGCTCCCGCCAAGAACAATAAGGACCTGCTTCATGCCCGCCGCCTTCATTAACCACGTTTCGATCGCCTCGCTGATCGGACTCCTGGTCTGGGCGGCGGTCAGTGATTATCGAACCTACGCCATCCCCAATCGCGTCAGCCTGGCGATCGCCGGGTTGTATCCGGCGCACGTGCTTGCCGCTCCGTTCGCCGTCGAATGGCAGGGCGCGCTGGTGATGGGCGCGGTCATCGTCGCGGCCGGGTTCCTTCTGTTCCGGTTCGGGATCGTCGGCGGCGGCGACGTCAAGCTGCTGGCGGCGACGTCGCTGTGGGCGGGTCCGGCGAACGTTCTCTCCTTCCTGCTCGGCACCGCCGTCTTCGGTCTGATTTTGACGCTTTTGACACTCAGCCACCTTCGGTACATGCGCCCGTGGCCTGCGGGCGCAATGGCCGCAGACGAGGCGGCTGCCCTGAAACTCCGGCAAAGCGTCCCCTACGGCATCGCGATTGCGCTGGGCGGAATTGCGATCGTGCCCAAGCTGATCGGGTCGTGAAAGGGATGCGGGACGAAAAGCCATGAATGCTCGCGTCATCGTACTTGTCGTAGCGTTCGTCGCCGCGCTCGGCACCGTCTTCTTGGTCAAGAAGTGGATGGATGCCCAGCAGGCGACGCTGGCGCAGCAGCCCACCGTGCCCGTGGAAGTGGCGGGAACCCAGGTGCTGGTCGCCAAGGAGGACTTGCCCGCCGGCACGCTGCTGAAGCCCGAACATCTGCGTTGGCAGGCTTGGCCGGACGAGGCGATGGCGCAGAGCTACATCGTGAAGGGCGCGCGGGAGCTGACCGAGTTCGAGGGCGCCGTCGTGCGCAGCGTCATCAACGCCGGTCAGCCCATTACCGACGCCCAGGTCGTGAAGCCCGGAGAGCGCGGTTTCTTGGCCGCCGTGGTCATGCCCGGAA
This sequence comes from Alphaproteobacteria bacterium, assembly GCA_049691095.1. Lineage (GTDB taxonomy): Bacteria > Pseudomonadota > Alphaproteobacteria > DATDPM01 > DATDPM01 > JBAVNO01. Next base: position 6,421 of record JBAVNO010000035.1, read on the forward strand.
AGCGCGCGATTTCGGTTTCTGTCAACGCCACCACCGGAATTTCCGGCTTCGTGTTTCCCGGCGACCGCGTCGACGTGATCCTGACCCACACCATCAAGGAAGAAGCCGGAAGCGACGAGAACGACAAGGTGGTGCGCCGCGCCAGCGAAACGGTCCTGACCAACATTCGCGTGATCGCGGTGGATCAGACCACGAACGACCAGTCCTCGGAACCGACCGTGGCGAAGAACGTCACCCTCGAGGTGACCCCGCGGGAGGCCGAGGTTTTGTCGCTGGTCAGCGAGCTTGGCAAACTTTCGCTCAGCTTGCGCAGCATCGTGCTCCTGGACGGCAAGGACGGCAAAGACCAGTCCGCAACGGTCGCGCAACGAACCTTCACATGGGACAGCGACGCCAGCATTCTCCTGACCCCTCCGCACCCCCGTGTCGCCAATGGGTTCCAGGTCAACATCGTCCGGGGCCCCAAGGCCGAGACGCAAGAATTCCGGAGAACACAATGAGCCTGCCCCTCCGCTTAGCCTTTGTCGCCGGTTGCCTGGCCTTGGCCACGCAACTCTTCGCCTTTTCGGTGCAGGCAGCTCCGGCCGCCGAGACCGCCGCCGTTCAGATCGAGATCGGCAAAGGAAAGTTGATACGTCTCGCGCGGCCCGCGGCCACCGTTTTCGTGGCCGACCCCACGATCGCCGACATCCAGGTCAAATCGCCCAAGCTGGTTTACGTCTTCGGCAACAAGGCCGGGCAGACCACGCTGTTCGCCGTCGACAACAACGAGCAGGTCCTGGCCGACCTCCCGGTGACGGTGACGCACGATCTCTCGCGGCTCAATGACGCGTTGAAGTCGATGTTGCACGAGGCCAACGTCGAGGCCGAGTCGGTCGACGGCGCGCTGGTTCTGAACGGGACCGTCGAATCGGCCGCCGAGGCCGAGAACGCGCGCCACATGGCCGCCCGTTTCCTCGGCAAGGACGAGCAGGTCATCAACCGCGTCAGTGTCGTCGGCCCCAATCAGATCACGCTCCGCGTACGCATGGCGGAAGTCTCCCGCGACGCGCTGAAGCAGTTCGGCTTCAATTGGGACGCAGCGTTCCTGTCGGGAAGCCTCGTCGGAGCGCTCGGAATCGGGAATCCCGTCCTGCAAAACGGGGTCATCGGGGCGTTCATCCGCAACCCCGATTCCGCCGTGAACAATCTCGGGCTCGGGGTCAACAACGGCAACATGTTCCTGAATACGGTCATCGACGCCTTGGCCGCCGAGGGACTGGTGTCGATCCTGGCGGAACCGAACCTCACAGCCGTTTCGGGAGAGACGGCGAACTTCCTTGCCGGCGGCGAGTTCCCGGTCCCCGTTCCCCAGACCGGCGCCAGCAACAGCACCTCCATTACGGTCGAGTTCAAGAAATTCGGCGTCAGCCTCGCCTTCACGCCGACGCTGCTCGAGGGCGGGCGCATCAGCCTCAAGGTGATTCCCGAGGTCAGCCAGTTGAGCGACACCGGCGCGGTCACGATCAACAGTTTTCAGATTCCCGCCCTCACGACCAGGCGGGCCGAGACCACGGTCGAGCTGGGCAGCGGCCAGAGCTTCGCCATCGCCGGCCTGTTCCAGAACGACACCACGCACAACGTCTCCAAGTTCCCGGGCCTCGGCGATTTGCCGGTCCTGGGGCCGCTGTTCCGCTCCGACAAGTTCCGCCGGCAGGAAAGCGAGCTCGTGATCATCGTGACGCCTTACATCGTCCGACCGATCTCGGAAATAAAGATGGCGGCGCCCACGGACGGGCTGGTCGCGCCCAACGACTACGAGCGCATCATCCAGGGCCGCACCTATCGCCCGCAGCTCCAAGAGACCAGGCCTGGGCCGGTCGGACCCGAGGGGTCCGCCCTCACCGGCCCCTCTGGCTTCGTGTTGGAATAGGAGGATCGGCCAATGACCAAACGTGCCTTTGTCCCGAACCTCGTGGCCCGCGCCGTCGTCGGCGCTGCGGCGCTGCTGTTCGCGGCCAGTTGCGCTCCGGTCGCGCAGAATGCCCAGTGGTCGGAAGCGGACTCGCCCAAGGAGAACAAGATCCTGTTCATCCGCCAGACCCATGTCGTGAGCTTCGCCCCCAGCGCGGACGCACTGAGCGACGAGGAGCGCCGCAGCCTGGATGCGTTTCTCACCCGGCAAAGTGCGGGCTACGGAGATCGCATCGCCCTCGTGCCGGCCACGTCCGGAAGCGGCGACCGCGACCAAAGCCTCGCTGCGCGCCGAAGCCAGAAAGTGGCCTCCTACCTGCGCAAGCGCGGATTGAAAGCGAGCGCGGACGCGGGCGATTCACCGGAGAGCGGCGACACCGTCACCGTCGTGCTCGGCCGTTACGTGGTGATCCCGCCCAACTGCCCCGATTGGCGCAAGCCCTCCGAGGATGACCCCAGCAACACCCCCTCGAGCAACCTGGGCTGTGCCACCGCCACCAATCTCGGCCTCATGGTCGCCGATCCCGGCGACTTGTTGTACGGCAAGCCGGCCCCGGTGTCCGACACGGTTCAGGGCACCTACGCGGTGCAGCGTTATCGCTACGGCAAGATCCGGATGCCGGACACGGCCTTCGAGCAAAAGCCCGACGAATTCCAGAAGGGCACCGGCGTCGAAGAGCGCGAGAAGGACGACCAGAAGAAGTGAGCAGGGGATAAACGTCCATGAGCAGCGCTGCCGCAATGATGAACCGCTTCCGCGAGGCGTTTCAGCACGACGAGTTCATGGCCTTCTCGCCGGATCCCGCCGCCCGCGAGGTTCTGGTCGGAGTCGCGCGGTTGCACGACTGGCCCGAGCATACGGTCCAGGAGGGCGGTGCGTCGGCCGCGTTGCAGTTCCTGATAACGGCCTCTGCGCCCAGACGTCTGGTCGTCGACCTCTCCGACAGTCCCGATCCGGTCACCGCCGTCCAGATGCTGCGCGACACATGCACGCCCGAAACGGTGATCGTCGCCCTTGGCTCGGTAAACGACGTCACGCTGTACCGCGACATCTGCCGCGCCGGCGCCGACGATTATCTCCTGAAGCCGGTCACCAAGGAGACGCTTGCCGAAACCGTCGAGAAGGCAGTGTACAGCCACGAAACAGGCGTGGACGCCGCGGGTCACGACAAGAAACTCGGCCGGCTGGTGGTGTTCGTAGGCGCCCGCGGCGGCGTGGGCGCCAGCACGGTGGCCGTCAACTGCGCCTGGCTCATGGCGCACGAACAGAACATTCGTGTCGCCCTGGTGGATTTGGACCTTCAGTTCGGGACCGCTGCCCTTGGCCTCGATTTGGAGCCGAGCCACGGTCTGCGCGAGATCCTGGCCAATCCCAACCGGATCGACGCCCTGTTCCTCACCAGCGCCATGACCAACGAGAGTAAGAATCTCGCGATCCTGGCCAGCGAGGAACCGGTCGAAAAACCGGCGGACATGCACACCGAGTCGGTGTCGCTTCTTTTCGATGTGTTACGCAAGGACTTCGGATGGGTGGTGGTCGACCTTCCCCGCAGCTCCGTCACCCACTGTCAGGAGTTGCTGAGCAAGGCCACCGACATCGTGATTCTTTGCGACCTTTCGCTGCCTTGCGCCCGGGATGTCTCGAGGCTTCTTGCGTTCGCCAAGGAGATCAACCCGGTGGCGCGCATCGACGTCGTCGCCAACCGCGCGCACGGGACCAAGGGCCAGATCTCGAAGGCCGACTTCGAGCGCGGCATCGAGGCGAAGGTCACGTACGTCATTCCCGACGATCCCAAATCGGTGACCACGGCGACCAACGCCGGCAAGGCGCTTGCAGTGGTCGCCAAGCGCAGCCCGGCGGTCAGCGTGATTCGCAGGCTCGCCGTCGGCATTGCCGGCCCCGGCAAGAAGGCGGCCAAGAAAACCTTCTCGCTGTGGGGCAAACGGAAGGCCTAGATGCCCATTTTCGGACGACGCGAGAACCAGAGTCTCGGCACCGACCGGCTCGAATCCATTCGCCGGCGCAACGCCGGTCCCACTCCGGAGCCCGCCTCGGACTCTCCGCGGACGGAATCGTTGCGCACCGGGGCCGACGCGCCTCGCATGGAGGCACCCAAGCCGGAAACGGGCGCCGGGTTCGCCCATCTTCTTCCCCAGCTGCGCGAGCACGTTGCCGAAAAAATCGGAGCCACCAGCGCGGTCACCCTGCCGCGCAAGGACATCGCCGCCCAAGTCGGCACCCTGGTGGGGCAATATCTGTCCGCCAACAATCTTGCGGTTCCGCCGGTCGAGATTCGCGGCCTGGTGACGGCGCTCGTCAACACGGTGATCGACGATGCCCACAAGCGCACCGGCAAGGCGCCGGCTGCTCCGCCCGCGCCGAAGCGCCATGAAACGCGGACCGCGGGGCCGACCGCCACCAACACCGTCACGGCGACCTATGTGGTCGCGGGCGCGCTCGGAAGCGGCGCCAGCCGCAGCAGCGTGGAAGAAGCGGCGAGCAGAATTCAGGTCATCATCATGGATCGAATCGATGTGGCCGCCGCCGCGCAACTCCCGCGCAAGGAGATCGCGCAGCAGATTTCCGAGATCGTGGGCGAGATCCTGGCCGAACAGAAGATTCAGCTCAACCAGATCGAGCAGCGCGATCTGATCACGCTGCTTCTCAACGAAATGCTGGGGCTGGGGCCGCTCGAGGCGCTGCTCGCCGACGATACCGTGAACGACATCATGGTCAACGGGGCAAAGAACGTCTACGTCGAGCGCAAGGGAAAGCTCGAGCTCACCGACGTGAAGTTCCGCGACGACTCCCACGTCATGAACATCGCGACGCGGATCGTCACCGGCGTGGGACGGCGCGTCGACGAATCGAGTCCGCTTGTCGATGCGCGCCTCGCGGACGGCAGCCGCGTCAACATCATCATCCCGCCGCTCGCCATCGACGGTCCGTCGATCTCGATCCGGAAATTTTCCAAGAAAGGCATCACCCTCGACGTCATGTCGCGCCAGGGAAATATTTCCGAGCAGATGGCGACCGTCCTCAAGATCGCCGCCCGCGCGCGCCTCAACATCCTGATCTCGGGAGGAACAGGATCGGGCAAGACGACGCTCCTGAACGCCCTCTCGCAGATGATCGACGGCGGCGACCGTATCGTCACCATCGAGGACGCCGCCGAATTGCAGCTTCAACAGCCCCACGTGGTGAGGCTGGAGACGCGGCCCGCGAATCTCGAAGGCGAAGGCGAAATCACGATGCGCGACCTGGTGAAGAACGCGCTGCGGATGCGCCCAGACCGCATCATCCTGGGCGAGGTGCGCGGCTCCGAGGCGGTCGACATGCTCCAGGCCATGAACACCGGTCACGAAGGGTCGCTCGGCACCGTTCACGCCAACCGGCCCCGCGAGGCGCTGACCCGGCTCGAAAACATGATCGGCCTTGCCGGCATCAACCTGCCCGCCAAGGCCGTGCGCACGCAGATCGCGGCCGCCCTCGACATGATCGTCCAGGTGTCGCGCATGCGCGACGGCATGCGCCGCGTGACCCACATCGTCGAGGTCGTCGGGATGGAAGGCGACATCATCACGACCCAGGAGCTCTTCACCTTCGAATTCGAGGGCGAGGGCACCGACGGCATGCTGCGCGGCCAATTCAAGCCTTCCGGCCTTCGGCCGCATTTCACGCCCAAGGCCGAGTATTTCGGCCTCGAAAAGGCGCTGCTCGAGTCCATGTCATGAACGCCATGATCGTCACCCCGGCGGGACCGGTGGAGGTCGTGACGCTCCTTCTGTTCGCCGGGATTTTCGCGACGATGGCGTTGCTCGCGATCGCGTTGCTGGGCAGCGTGAGCGGAGCCGACAAGCGGATCCGCCGCCGCATGGAAAAGGTGCGCGCGCGCGCCGTTCCAGGCGGCGGCGACGAGCAGATGGCGCAACTGCGCCGCAACATGTCCGACAGTTCGTTTCTGACCATCGACCGCCTGCTGAAGAAGATCGTGCCCCCGCCGGCGCAATTGCGCCGGAAGCTGGCCCGGACCGGCCGGCGCATTTCGTTGGGCGAGTATTTCCTCGCCTGTTTCCTGGTCGGCGGCGCCGCGGCGACGTTGATCGGCTCTTTCATGCAGGCGCCGTTGGCGGTGTCGATCCTGGCCGGAATCGCCATCGGGGTCGGCATTCCCTATTTCGTGATCGGGCGGATGGCCTCCAAGCGCATGGCGAAATTCTTGAAGCTGTTCCCCGACGCCATCGACCTCATCGTCCGGGGCCTGAAGTCCGGTCTTCCGGCGACCGAATCGGTCACCCTCGTCGGCCAGGAGGTCGACGACCCGGTGGGCAAGGAGTTCCGGATCGTGACCGACAGCATGAAGTTCGGCCAGCCGCTGGAGGCGGCGCTCGTTGACACCGCCCAGCGCATTCCATTGACCGACTTCCAGTTCTTCGTCATCACCCTGTCGGTGCAGAAGGAAACCGGCGGCAATTTGACCGAGACGCTCGATAACCTCTCGAACCTGCTGCGCAAGCGCCAGATGATGAAGATGAAGATCCGGGCCATGTCCTCGGAAGCGCGCGCCAGCGCCTACATCATCGGCGCCCTGCCCTTCATCCTGGGAACCATCATCTACGTGCTGAACCCGGAATATACCTCGCAGCTGTTCCTCGATCCCAGGGGCCGGGTCATGGTGGGCGTGGGCCTGGGATGGCTCAGCATCGGCGCCGCCGTCATGGCCAAGATGGTGAGGTTCGAGATATGAGGCTCTCCGACTACCTGCCCTCCGGTCTGACGATGGAATCGGCCATCCTGTGGGCCGCCGGCGCGGCCGCTTTTCTCGTGGTCGCGGGCGTATGGCAGGGACTGTTGGAACGCGATCCCGCCGCCGCGAGGCTGCGCCAGCTCAGCAAGCGGCGCGAGACGTTGATGCAGGATCTGAAGACGCCCCGGCGCAACCAAAGCCGGCCTCGGAGCGTCGGCTTCATGCACCAGGTGGTGGAGCGTCTCAAGCTGCTCAAGAACGAGCAGACCCAAAGCGTCATGGAAAAATTGGCGCGCGCCGGCTGGCGCTCGCGCGACATTCTGGTGACGTATCTGTTTCTCAAGGTGACCCTGCCGGCCGTGTTCGGCGCGGTCGCCGCGACGATGTTCTACGGCATGGGTCTTTACGGCCTGCCGGCGTTTCAGAAGCTGCTCGTGGTCCTGGCCGCGGTCCTAGCCGGCGTTTACGCGCCCGACATCGTCGTGAAAAATGCCAGCGACAAGCGGCGCAACGCGATCCGGCTCGGCCTGCCCGACGCGCTCGATCTCATGGTGATCTGCGCCGAGGCGGGGCTCAGCCTCGATTCGGCGCTGAAACGCGTGGCCAAGGAAATGGCGCTCGGCAACCCCGAGATCGCCGACGAGTTCGGCCTGACGTCGGTCGAGATCGGATTCCTTCCCGACCGCGTCATGGCGCTCAAGAATCTGATCAAGCGCAACAATCTTCCGGGCATCCGCGGGCTCGTCAACACCTTGATCCAGAGCGAGAAGTACGGCACGCCGCTGGCGCAGTCGCTGCGCGTCCTGTCGGCCGAGTACCGCAACGAGCGGCTGATGAGGGCGGAGGAGAAGGCGGCGCGTCTGCCGGCGATCCTCACCGTGCCGATGATTCTGTTCGTGCTTCCGCCCCTGTTCGTCGTGCTGATCGGTCCCGGCATCCTGCGGTTCGTCGACAGCATGCGCGGCGTGACGTTCCCCCACTGAGGCGCCGCATCGAGGCGACCTCGCCGGCGCAGCCCGGCGTAAATCCGGAAGGATGGTAAGTGTTGGGGTGGCGGCGCGGCCGGCGGGCGCCTCGCCTATCTTGTGACGGCGCGCGCGCCCATCACCGTCTCGAGGGTCTTGGTGGGATCGAAGCCCTTGCCGAGCAGGCCGCGAAGCCGCTCATAGGAAGCCAAGTTCACGGCCACGGACCTGTCGTCCAGATCGGTGCGCGCCATCTTCTCCGCCTCCCCCATCCGTCCGGCAAGGCCGTAGACGAGGGCCAGGTTCTGGCGTTGCCGCGAGGTGGCGCCGGGTTGCCCGACCGCCTGCTCGAGAGTCCCGATGGCGGCATCCAGATCGCCCGCGGCCGCCTGGGACAGTCCGAGATTGTTGAGAAGCATCGGATCGTCCGGCGCCAGCGCCAGTCCGGCGCGATAGGCGGCTTGGGCACCCGCATGATCGCCCAGCCGGTCGCGCGCAACGCCGATGCCGTTGTGGCTGCGCGCATCCGGGGTTTGACGCAGCGCCGCCTCGAACTGATCGATGGCGAGCGCCGGCTGGTTCAGCGCGAGAAGCGAGTTGCCGAGGCCGCGCAGCGCATCGGCGTTGACGGGTGCGGCGACCAGTGCTTCGCGGAATGCGGCCGCCGCGTCGTTATAGGCGCCGAGCTCGCCCAGCGCCTGGCCGAGCCCGATCAGGGGCGCCGCATTGAAGCGATCGATCGCGTGCGCGCGCCGGTAAAAGGCGACCGCCGAAACGCCGTCCCCGCGGGCGCGGCTCGTATCGCCGAGCCGGGTCAGGGCGGCTACGGTGCCCGCCGGCGACGAGGGGGGAGTCGCCTCTTTCTCCGCCGCCGTGGGGTGAAGCGAATCGACGAGTGCGTCGTTGGCGCAGCCGGCCAGAATCGAGACCGAAACGAGGGCACAAAGGGTGGCGTGACGAATTCGCACGTTGATCCTTTCGCATTGAAATAAAACGAATATCAGCGTCCGAGCGTAGGGGGATCGGCGTTAAGGGCGCGTGAATCGCGTGGGATATTTTCTCTTGCATTTGACCGATCGGGCGCCGCCCATTGCGTTGGACGCGGCGGCGCGCTATCCCAAGCGCGCGCCGCCGAAGGACCCGGGGATCGTCCGGCGGACGCGGGGACATCTTCGCCCATGCGGCGAACCGAAATGGTTTACCCAACATGAGTGGTTCGGACGGGGACAGGCGCAACGGCGACGCCGACATCGACGCCATCGCGGCCCGATGCAAGGCGGCCGCAGCCGGCCCGTGGGAGGTCATCGAGGACGAGGTCGTCGATGCCGCATGGGTCAACGCAGCCACGCCATCGGACGACAAGCCGATCGCGCTCTTCGACTACCGCGCCGGCGCCGAGAACAAGGCCAATGCCCACTTCGTCGCCCAAGCGAGGCAGGACATCCCGGCCTTGATCGAGCTGGTGCGCGGACTGAAGCGGCGCGTGGCCGATCTGCTGGCCGCGAACAACCGTGAAACCGCCGCCCGCATCGAGTCCAACGCCAAGCTCCAGGACGCGCTTGCCAAGTTGGAGCGCCTCGGCGCGCCGAAGCCGTGAGACTGCGCCGCCTCGTCTTCGGCAGCCCGCTTTCCACCGCTTCGCTCGAGGAGCAGAAGGTCGGGAAGCTCGCCGCGCTTCCCTTGTTCGCGTCGGACGGCCTTTCGTCGGTCGCGTATGCCACCGAAGAAATGCTCCTGGCGCTCCTGGTCGGCGGCACCGCATTCCTTCATTTCTCGCTCCCGATCGCGCTCGTCATCGGCGCGTTGCTGGCCATCGTCGCCGTGTCCTATGTGCAGACCGTCTACGCCTACCCCCAAGGCGGTGGATCCTATCTCGTGGCCCATGAGAATTTGGGGGAATGGGCGGGGCTGGTGGCCGCCGCCGCCCTCCTCATCGATTACGTCTTGACCGTCGCGGTCAGTATCGCCGCCGGCGTGCGCGCGGCGACCTCCGCCTTTCCGGAGCTCATTCCGTATACCGTCCTCCTGTGCGTGGTCGCCGTCGTGTTCATGGCTTGGGCCAATCTTCGCGGGGTGCGCGAATCGGCGGCGGTGCTTGCTTTCCCGACCTACGGCTTCATCGCGATCATGAGCGCCTTGGTGCTGGTGGGATTGTGGCGCACTTGGCACGGCGACATCGCGCCTCACCCGGCGCCGGCCCTGAACATGACGCACGCGATGACCGAACTTGCGGTCGTGCTTTTGGTCTTGCGTGCGTTCTCTTCCGGGTGCACGGCCTTGACCGGTATCGAGGCCGTGAGCAACGGTGTGCCGACTTTCAAGAAGCCCGAATCCCGAAACGCCGGGATCACGCTCATCCTGCTCGGGGCGCTCATGATCGCCCTGTTCCTGGGCGTCACCGTGCTGGCCCGCAAGCTCAACGTCCTGCCGCTCGAGGAGGAGAGCGTGGTTTCGCAGATCTCCCGCATCGTCTTCGGCGACGGCGCGCTCTATCTCTCGGTGCAGATCGCCACCATGCTGATCCTGGTGCTGGCCGCCAACACCTCGTTCGCCGGATTCCCGCGGCTGGGGTCGATTCTGGCGCGCGACGGATACCTGCCGCGCCAGCTCACGAACCTTGGCGACCGGCTGGCGTTCTCGAACGGCATCCTGGCCTTGGCCGCGGCCGCCATATTGCTGCTCGTCGTTTTCGGCGGCAGTACGCACGCCCTGATCCCGCTTTATACGGTCGGCGTGTTTCTCGCCTTCGTCCTCTCGCAAACCGGCATGGTCTGGATGTGGTTCAAGCGGCGCGGGCCGCGTTGGCGTGTGAAGGCCGCGATCAACGGTCTCGGTGCGGCCGCGTCCTTCGTCGCGCTGCTCTTCATCGTCGAAAGCAAGTTCCTGGGCGGGGCGTGGATCGTGATCCTGCTGATCCCGGTGCTGCTCTATATGTTCCAGCGCGTGAAGTCGTATTACCGCGAGGTGTCCCAGCAGCTGAGTCCCAGGCTCGCCGGGCTCGGCGCCTGGCTTCCCTGGGTGCACAAGTTCCATCCCAAGGTCGTGTTGCCGGTCTCGAGGATGCATCCCGGAACCATGGCCGCGCTGCAGTTCGCCCGCGCGATTTCCGACGACATCACCGCGGTGATGGTCGACCTGGAGCCGGCGCAGACCGCGCGGGTGAAGCTTGCCTGGCGCGCGCTCCGATTCAAGGAGCCGCTCGTCATCCTCGAATCGCCTTACCGGTCCGTCATCGCGCCGGTGATGGAGTTCCTCGAATCGGTGGACAGGCGCGAGCCCGAGCGCGGCCCCGCCGTCATCGTGCTGCCGGAGTTCCTGCCCAGGAATTGGTGGGAGAATTTCCTCCACAACCAGACCGCCCTGCTGTTGAAGGCGGAGCTGCTGCTGCGCAAGGGCCCGCGCGGCGACAACCGCATCGTGATCGACGTGCCGTACCGCCTGCGGGAAACGGGCTGACACGCGCAGCCCGGGATTCTGCCGCCATCGCGCCGCCCCTTGGCCGTTACCTGCGGATCCTGGATCGGATCGGCGGCGGACGACGACGCGACCAAGGGTGCGGCGGGCGAGAAAGTCGACAGCCACGCCTCAGGGAGAAGACGGCCGGGATTCGTTCGACTCGACTCCGCCGCCCTGGGCGGCCAGAACGGCGCGGCCGTCGCCTGCCCGCGGGTTACGCCCGGGCACGAGAGAATACGGCCTCTCGATGAACAGATAGAGCGGAACGGTGAGAGCAACGCTCGCGGCGAAGGCGGGCGGAAGCAGATACAGGAATGCCATCGGATCGCCTTCCGGCACGGGCCAAAGCCTGCTCAAAGCGCCGAAAAAGACCTGCAGGGCCAAGCTATGGAAGAGGTAGTACGAGTAGCTCATGTTCCCGAGCCAGCGCAGCGGCGCCCACGCGAACACCGCCGAGGCCAGTCCATCGGCAAACAGACAGCGATAAACGAGGATCGTGAAAACGACGTTCAGGATCACGAACTTGTAGAACGCCGGCAGAGCGGTCAGCGGCGTATCTGCAATCATCCAGCGGTTGGTGCCGAGCAACGTGAAACACGACAATGCCGCCGCCAAGGCCGCGAGGACGACCAGGTCCGCGGAATGGCCCCAGCTCTGCGGCCTCGCGCCGCGGCGAAGGTGATAGGCGAACTCGTAGAGGACGATTCCGCCAATGAACATCGAGAGACGGAATTTGTGCGGGACGTCCATCGCCTGAAGGCCGATCATGACCGCGTAGATGCCGAGAATGAAGACGATCCTCTGTGACGCGCTCCAGCGTCGCATCGCCAATCCCACCACCGCGACCGGCACCAGGATGTAGTACAAGGCTTCGTAGCTGAGCGACCAGGCGACAGTGATGATCGGCTTGATGTCGAAGATGCCCGGCAGAAGCAGGACGTTCGACGTGACGTAGACGATCTTTTCGCCGATGGCGACCGGGAGCTTGCTCATGCCCGGCGCCAGGAGCATCAGGGCGATATATACCGCAAGGACCGCAAGAAAAGTCGGGTAGATGCGCTCGACGCGCCGATAGGCATAGCGGCGGACACTCATGGGCTTGTGGATGCAGGCTTTGTAGATCAGGAACCCGCTCAGCACGAAGAAAAGGTCCACGCCCGAATTTCCGATCTCGTGCAGGCCCGTGAGCCACCAGATTTCGCCTGCCGGGTCAGGCCCGGGGCCTCGGACATAAGGCGCCACCAGGGACGAGTAATGGACCATGAACACGAGCGCGACTGCGATGCCGCGCAGGCCTTCCATCGACAGCCAGCGCGCCTTGTCGGCGTCCTGCAGTTCGAAAAGGTCAGTAAACCGTTTCATGCGCGATGGTCGTCGATGTTGCCCGTGGCAATGCCCGGGATTGTATGCCCCGCGGTGCCTTGCCGATAGCGAGGCGACGGAGGCCGCGCATACCGTATCTCCCAAACCGTTTAGAAAGAGTGATCCGGTCTTGGGGCCGGCCGAAAACACCCGTGACCGGCGCCAATGCGAGGTGTAGCCCGGTGGGTTGGGGGCGCAGGGGCTTGGGGCCAGGTGCCTTGAAGTTCATAGTGCACTCGGCCCGCGGGCGGCGAATCCCATCGATGCCACCTGTCGGCCCAAATGCAAAGACGGGGGAATGGTTGAGGTCGTGTTCGGGAGGTGGTGCCGCCTGCAGGACTCGAACCTGCGACCCTCGCATTACGAATGCGATGCTCTACCAACTGAGCTAAGGCGGCGTCCCCGTCACTACGATCCCCGCTCGGCCGAGGATCGAATGGTCACGATCGTGGCGCTTCGGGCCTGCCCCGGCGCAGCGTCGGCCCCGGCCGTCCGCGACGCTTGAACGGCGCGCGCCCTCGATGTTTGTACCGTCCGCCGGTTTCCAAATCGTGAAGCGGCGGCAAGGTACGCCCATGCTTTGCTTCCCGTCAACGCCGCGCCACGCACCCCTCAGGGACCGGTTCCTGTCCCGGACGGGCCCGAGAGCGGCAGGCGGGGCGTCGAGGCGGCGGCCGGGATGGGCCCGGCGAGCCGTTCCACGGCGAGGCGCGACGGTTGGCCCCACAGGAGACTGTCCACCGCGCCGCAATGGCCGCACACCGGGCCCCACGAGGCCGCCTCGGTGGCGCAGCGCTCGCACACCCAGGCCGGATCGGCCTCGGCCTCGGCGGCACGGCCGAGCCACTCGCGGCCGGCGGCCACGTCCCGATGTTCGCTTTCCTCCAGCTTCGCCATCAGCCGGCAGGCTCGGCGACCGACCGGCTTTTCCAGCAGCGCCAGCTTCAGATGGCGGCGCGCCTCGCCCCAGAGATTGGCGGTCGTCGCCGCCTCGGCCAAGGCGAGATGGGTCTCGAGATGGCCCGGCTGGAGCTTTTCCAGCACCGCCAGCCGGCGCACCTGATCGAGCGGCTCCTCGTCCTGAACCAGGCGGAAGAAGGCCCGCGTCAGGTCGGGGTGCGGACCGGCGGCCCAGGCCCGTTCCAAGACCTTGTGGGCGCGGCGCGACTGCGACTGCTCGATCAAGGCGTAGGCGAGCGCCGCCGTCACCGGAACGAGGTGGGGCCACGACTTGTGGGACCGGCGCAGCAGCGCCAATGCGTCGTCGCGCCTTCCGTCGGCGGCGGCCTGCCGGCTTTGCCCGAACAGCGCGATGGCCTGGCGGCGCTTCCCCTCCGCGGCGGTGATCGTCTTCTGCCGCACGGCCTTCTTCAGGGTCTGGAACGCTTCGGTCCAGTGGCCGGAGCGCGCCTGCAGCTCGAACAGGGTCTGGACCAGCCAGGGCGTGCGGGGACGAAGCGTATAGGCGCGCTGGGCCAACAGCAGGGAGCCGGCTACGTCCTGGTCGCGCAGCTTCTGATTGAGGAGGCCGCGCAGGCCCAGGAATGCCGTTTCCGGACGGTCGAGCATGGCGGAGAAATATTTGCGGGCGGCATCCGTGTCGCCCGAGAGCTGGGCCGCCTGGGCGGAGAGCAAGAGGGTCAGCGGCGGCTCGGCCAGCAACACGTCGGCGCGGCGCGCCTGTTTCTTCGCTTCCTCGGCATCGCCCGCGGCGACCGCCACCATGCCCTGGGTGAGCGCGCGGTAGCCCCGCAGGCGGCGGCGCTCCAGGCGCGCGCGGCCGGTGAGGCGAAGGCCGGACACAAGCGCCAGCCACAGGCGCAACAACAGCGCCGCCACGAAGACGAGCGCGCCGACCGCGGCCGCGAGCACGGCGAACGAGGTGTCGATCCGGTAGTCGAGCCAGTGGATCGTGACCTCGCCCGGATGGTCGGCGAACCAGGCCGCCGCCGCGGCCACCACCACCAGAATCGAGAACACGACGAGGGCGCGGATCATCGTGGCATCAGCGCGTCCGGCACCGAGCGAGGATCGGGACGGCGAACGGGACCATGAATGAGGCCATGATTCGGGCCATGATCGGGGCCCTGCCTATGATGCGCGCCCGGCCTTGCGCACGATGGCGCGCACGATGGGGCGAGCGGGCGCGGCCGACGCGACTTCCATTCCAGCGTCACTTGTCCGGACCGCCGCCCTGGGCAATCTCGCCGATCACGTGCTGGTGCACCGCGGCCAAGGCGTCTTCGGCGGAGAGCTTGGCGCGGGCGCCGGTCACCCAATCCTGGGCCGCGGCGGCGGCCGGGCCTTGAAGCGCATCCAGTTCGCCGACCGCGGAGCGGAGGTCGCCCGCGGCGAGCTTGGCCTCGGCTCGCGCGACGATGGCTTCCGGCGTCGTCCCTTGCACGTCGGGCCCGACCTTGCGCACCGTCACCACGGCGGCGGCGCGCGCGATCGCGGTGTCGATCCAGCGCCCGCCGGTTTGCGACGTATCCGCATGCACCACCGCGTCGGCCACCTTGGGGAAGAGCGCGCGCAGCTCGGAAAGCGTCGACACGCCCTGGCTCGCGGACGATTCCAGCGGGCGCACGGCGCGCATCACTTCCTCGTCCTCGGCGCCAAGCGCCATCACGCCGTCGAGCTCCTGGCGGAACGGGTTGCCGGACGAGATCGCCTCCCGCAACTGGCCCACGGCCAGCACCAGGGCCTGGCGGCGTTCGGCGGCGGCGACGCTGCGGATCGGCCGATCGGCCTCCTCGATCGCGGCCAGACGCTGCTGCAGCGCCGTCATCTCTTCGGCGAGTTTGGCGGCGGCGCGCTTGGCTTCCTCGGCGGTTGCGATCTCCGCCGGACCGGTGCGCTGCTCCAGGGCCGACAATTTCCCTTCCAACGCCCCCATGCGCACGATCAGCCCCTCGGTCTTCTCGCCCAGCACCGCCGTCGCGGCTTCCGTGTCCTTGATGGCCGAGAGATCGGGAACTTCGTCGACGCGCTGCTCCAGCGTCGCAATGCGATGTTCGAGCGTGGACAAGTCCTTCGCGAAGCTGGCTTCGAGCTTCTGATTGTTCAGGGCGATTTCCTCGGACTTCTGTTCGATCGTCGCGCGGACGATGCCCTGCCAGTAAAACATTGCCGCGCCGGCGCCGAAGGCGACGATGAGGAAGGCGACGAGGCTCGTCCACAGCACAGCATGCCCCTCGTGCCGTGCCGCGGAAGGCGCGGCAGGCGGCGGAGCGGACGCCGGCTGCTCGTTGCCGTCCGCGCC
>JBAVNO010000036.1:0-2674 GCA_049691095.1 Alphaproteobacteria bacterium
ACATCAACGCCTGCTGTTCGCCAGTCGGTGTCCTTCACTGCGAAGGCAACTATGCTCGTCAGCGTCCATCCGGTCGGCGCGCTAGGTGCTCCAACGGTGATGACGAGCTGACCAGCGCCGGGAACAACGCTGATGCTGGTGGGCATGAGAGTACTGGCATCGCCAGGGGTGCCGACAAGAGGGACGAGGTTGGCAGAGGTTTTGAGAGCCGGAACTTGCAGCGCGATCAGATGATTCCGGGCCTGAAAGTTCTTGCCCACGGCGAACGACAGCCAGGCAGCCTTGGTGATGGGCTTCATGCGGACGAAGTAACGGGTGCTGTTGATGAAGATGCGACGGACGGCAAGTTGAAGCGTGGTTTTCGGGTTCGCTGGTGCTCGGAACCGACGGCACACGCGGGCGGAGCGCCAGGCGGACATGACGAGACCGCCGAAGCGACCTCGTGCATCGCTGACCAACGGAGCGTAGGTGACTTTCACGGTGCACTCTCCTTGTTAGGGAAGCAGATGGGCGTCGCCGGAACCAAATGCTGTCTGGTCGCCGGTGATGGTTGGGACGAGCAGGAGCGAACTTCCGGGTGGGACAGCGGATTTCGAGAACGACATAGGCGACCCCATGTTGGGGAAGCGGAACCAAGATTCGCTCAGGGGGGCGGGCTCGCTGGGGTGAAATAGCTTGAACCAGAAGCGGTCCCAGGGCGGCGTCATGTTGTCGGCGAAAGAGACGATCCACCAGGGGTCGTTGTCGGTGATAGACAGGATCGCCACGGATTGACGGGAGTTGGCGACGGGCCGGTAGTGCCAGAGGCCGGTCGTGGCGTAGGCGATCCACGTGGTCATCCAGGGACCAGGCGTGCCGAGGTGTGACGCTCGTTGAAGGTCGGCCAGAGCGCCCTTGAGGGGCTGCGGCATGATAGCCCAAGCTCGCTGCGCCTGCCGGAAGCGGTCCTTACTCAGGATTGCGGCCGGTGTGAAGTAGACCCGGGTGGGCGGAAGAGACTGAGCGACGATGCCGTAGCGCGTGCGTCGGAGGACAATTCTGCCGATTCGGCCTGAGACATCGGAGGCGATGGGCCCGAGCGCAAGGCGAGCCATGCTCTTTCTCCATCTGAGATGGGGAGAATGTCCGGCAGGCAGCGGCAGCCGGGCGCGTGCCGTTCTACCAAGATACCGCTGCCGACCGTGCCAAGGAACTCCATGTCGTCGGGGATGCTGGGCCGTCGTCCACATGAGTGAAAGTTACGCGGGAAGTCTTGGACGGGGAAGCCACGGCTGTAAGTGATGCTGCGAATGCCCGGCAAACGGGCTTTGGCGAGATACTTGCTCACGTAGCGGGCCGCCTCTTTACCATCAACACGCCGCACCCAGACTACGTATGCACCAAGATAGCGGTTCCAGAGATCCGAGATCTCGGGCTGGGATACGAAGGACCATCCGACAGCAACGACGTGGAGATGCTTCATGCCGTTCCGGTGGCCGGTCTCTTTGACCGCCGCATACTGGAGCTCGGGCGCTCGCCTGCGCAGGGCGCGTGCCATGCTCTGCCAGGCTCTCATGATTTCGGGCCAGGTGGTGCCGGGTCGAGAAGTGAGCTCGATCTTGACGGCGGGTGATGCAAGGCCGATGCCGTACTCGACGCGGCAGGCGTGCAGCCAAGCTCGACGCGCCAAGCAGGGCGCGCAGCGGCCGCAAGTCATCGGGACATGGATGCGCGAGCCGTGGTCGCATTCGGCGGTTACCCATCCGTAAGGTTCGAGGCAGTGTCCAGACGGGGGTTGCAGTGTGAGGTCGGGAAGTCGTATGCTCTTGACAGCCGATGCCGTGAACATCGGTGAACCCTCCGCCCCTGGAGCGTCTCGTCGGACGATGCTGCAGGGGCTTTCTGTGTACCCACGAGGGTAGCTGGTGGATTGTTCCTTACGTGGACAAGTTAAGCCGAGCGCGCCGGGCGCGGAAGGCCCGCCTCAAACCCACGGCGGGAAGTCGGGCGGGTCGAGAAAGAGCGGTTGACCTTCGTATGCACGGCGGATGTTGCAGCGCATGAAGAGCTGGTAGCCTGTCTGCCGATACCAGGGCTTCCACTGACGCCAGGCGGTGTGACGTTCAGGCGAGAGCTGCTGCCATGCGAAGTCGGCAGTTCGGAACGCCGCTGACCAGAGGAGCTGCTTCGGCGTTCGGCGGCGCTCCTTGTAGGTAGCCCGAGCGATGACCGACACGCCACGCGGGGCAAGGATGAGACCGGCAACCTCGCCGAGAACGTCGATGGCCAGAGTGGACGGCTTGACCTTCACGGGCGGACCTCGGAAGAGAAGAGCCTGATAGGGTGTGAGGCACGAGGACAAGGCCCCGAGCGTGGCGGGAACCGGCCGACAACGCCACGCTCTCTGAAGACGGACGCCCGCACGCTCGGTGGCGGGGGAATGCTGGAGTTGGGGAAGGCCCCTGCGTCAAGGCGGCTGCGCGTGGCGTGGCGGTGTGTGGCGCGGGGCGTGGCGCGGTGTGGCGTGGGGTTCGTTCGCTGTCCTTCCGCGCCGTCTCTCTCTCGCCGTCCCGTCCTCTGTGCTGTCGTGTGCCGTGTGGCCTCGCGCCGCTGCCGGTGCGCTGCCGCGTGTCCGGTTCGGCAGCCGCGCTTTTTTCTCGCGCCCGTTCTCTCGGGGTAGGCTGCCTTTGTGGTC
>JBAVNO010000037.1:0-6850 GCA_049691095.1 Alphaproteobacteria bacterium
CCGCTTGCCCGCGGCGCGCGGCGGCGGGCGCAGCGGCGGGCGCGCCGCTATCGGGGAACGAATACGCGCTTCCTGACCTGATAGCTGTTTCCCTCATGGATTGCGGCCACCACCAAATCCCATTGGCCGGCCAGCGCGACGCTCGTTGCGGCGCCGTAGCGCCCCTCGCCCAGCTCGCGCAGCCGGACTTCGCCATCGAAGCCCTCGTTGGTTGGCCGGATGAAGCGGGCACGAAGATCCGCACCGTGGATGGGCGCGCCGCCCTTGTCCAGCATCGTCACCGTGACGTCGGCGTGATCCTTGTCGGATGCCTGGAATGCCACGTCGACCTTCCAGCCTAGCTCCGCCTGCTTGTGGGCGGCGTCCAGGGTCTTGTCGAAGGCGAGCCCGCGCTCGTAGGCGTGATCGGTTTCGAGCCCGGTCCAGGATTCGAGCGCCGCCGCGACCAAGACGGCATTGACCGCAAAGACGACTCCAAAGAATCCGACGAACGCCCATGGAATCCACGACGACTTGCGGTCACTGGGAGCGTCGTCGTCGGTTGTCTGTCGGCGGGACATGATCGCGACCTAGCGTTTGGGAGCGAGGAAAGCGGCGCGGTACGTGGCCTTATCGCCCGTGCTATCGTCCCGCAGGACGAAGGTGAGCGGTGTCGAGGCGGAGACGACATTCTGGCGGGGCGCATGCACCAGCACGCGGAACGGCGACACGGAATCGGGCGCCGCCGTGAGATGCAGCGCATCCGACGGATGCTCGTCGTTGCTGACGACACGCAGGTCCGCGCCCTCGATTCCCTCGGCCGTCAGCACCAACGAGGAATCCACGTGGCGCTTGTTCAGGATCTTGATGGTGTAGGCGTTCCGCAGGCTGCCGTCGGAGAGGATGACGTACATCGGGCTGCGGTCATGGATGACGTTGAGGGAAAAGTCGCTGCGGGTGAGCAGGGTATAGAGCATCAGCGCGCCCACCAGGACCAGCATGGTGCCGTAGATGACGGTGCGCGGGCGCACGAAGCGGTAGCGCGGAGGAATACCCGCCTCGCGCGCCTCCTGGTTGGCCTCGGTGTCGAGCGTGATGAGGGAGCGGGGAAGCCCCACCTTGTCCATCACCGAGTCGCAGGCGTCCATGCACAGGCCACAGCCGATGCACTCCAACTGCTGCCCGTCGCGGATGTCGATGCCGGTCGGGCATACCGCCACGCACAGATTGCAGTTGACGCAATGGCCACGTCCCTCCCACGACTGGCCGGGCGTGTGTCTGCCCCGCGGTTCGCCGCGCCACTTCTGGTAGGTGACGATGAGCGTATGCTCGTCGAACATGGCCGACTGGAAGCGCGCGTAGGGGCACATGTAGGTGCACACCTGCTCGCGCGCCCACCCGGCCAGGAGATAGGTGGAGCAGGTGAGAAACCCGATGGTGCCCCATACGGTGGAAGAGGCCTGAAGCGTGAAGATCTCGCGGACCACCGTCGGCGCGTCGGTGAAGTACAGCACCCAAGCGCCGCCGGTCAGCATCGCGATCACCAGCCAGACGGCGTGTTTCGAGACGCGCTTCCTTGCCTTGTCCAGCGTCAACGGACTGTTGTCGAGCGTGATGCGGGCGTGGCGGTCGCCCTCGATCCACCGCTCGACCAGGACATAGAGGTCGGTCCATACGGTCTGGGGGCAGGCATAACCGCACCATAGCCTTCCCCCGAGACTGGTGATGAAGAACAGGCCGACGGCGGCCAGGATCAGGATCCCGGTGATGTAATAGACCTCTTGGGGCCAGATCTCGATCCAGAAGAAATAGGCGCGGCGGCTGGGAAGGTCGATCAGGACCGCCTGATCGGGCACGCCGGGGCCGCGGTCCCACCGAATCCAGGGAACGGCGTAATAGATGCCGAGCAGCCCGATGAGCGCCGTCCATTTGAGACGGCGGAAGATGCCCGACACCTTTTTCGGGTGGACTGGAATCCGCTTCGCGTAGAGCGGCCTCTTGCCGCCCGCGGTCACCGATACGGCGTCTTCGATATGGACCGTGTGGCCTACGTGCTGCAGCATGTCTCTCCAACCGGGGCGGTTAAGCGCCTACGCCCGGACAAGCCCCATGGTAGCGGCAGACGGCGCCCCCGTCGCGGCCGGTCGGGCGCCGGCCGGGCACCGGTTGGGAGCCGGTTTCGCGCCCCTCGACCCGAGGGACCGTGGCCCGCGCGACGAGGCCCGCAAAGTTGCGAATCGGGCCGGTTTTTCAGCCCGCGCCGCCGCGGGGCGTCTATTGCCCGCCGCCCAACGAGTGGACGTAGACGACGAGCATCTTGATCGTCGAGTCCGGCAACCGGCTCGCCCACGTCGGCATCACGCCGCGGCGTGCATTGGTGATGGTCTCGACCACCGTCGCCTTGTCGCCGCCATAGAGCCAAATATTGTCGTTCAGCCGGGGCGCGCCAAGGTCATGGTTGCCCTCGCCGTTGGCGCCGTGGCAGGCGGCGCAATTGTCGGCGAAGATCGGCGCCCCGCGCTGGACCGCCTCCTTGTCGATGCTCCCGCCCGAGAGCGACAGCACGTATTCGGCGACGTCCGAAATCTGCTCCGGCGTCAGGATCCCGTCGGCGCCGAATCGCGGCATGTCCGAGACCCGCGTTTCCGGGTCGTCGGCGCGAATGCCGTGCCGGACCGTGGCGTAGATGGTGTCGAGCTCGCCGCCCCACAGCCAGTCGTCGTCATTGAGATTGGGATAGCCCTTCGCACCGGCGCCGCCCGCGCCGTGGCAGGGCGCGCAATTGTCGCCGAAGGCGGTCCGCCCGCCGGCCTGGGCGAAATCGAGCAACTCCTTGTCGGCGACGATCTCCTGCAGCGTGGTGCCCTTGATGCGGTCGAGATACACCGCCTGTTTCGCGCTCGCCTCCGCCATCTGCTGCCCGAGCTGGTCGTAGACCGAGTAGCCGAGAATGCCGCGGGTGTAATCGTGGAGCGTGGGCCAGGCCGGGTACAGGATCCAGTAGCCGACCGCCCATACGATCGTGACGTAGAAGGTCAATACCCACCAGCGCGGCAGCGGCGTATCGAGCTCCTTGATGCCGTCCCACTCGTGGCCCGTCGTGTCGGTGCCCGTGATGGCGTCCTTTTCGATTTTGGTCGGCATGGGTGTTCTCCCTAGCTCACGTCACTCGTCGTCCCGCAGGGGGATTTGCCCGAGTTCCTCGATCTTTTTCTTTCGCGACGGCCAATAAACCCAGGCCGCGATCCCGACGAAGATCACGATCATCCACACCAGCCACAGGGATCGAAGCAACGGGTATAATTCCTCGAATTCCATGTTTGCCTACTTCGCGTCCGCGCCGGCCGCCTGTTCGGCGCGGAAATCGACCATGGTGCCCAGCACCTGGAGGTAAGCGACCAAGGCGTCCATCTCGGTGATCGCCTCGCGGCTGCCGTCGAAATCGCCCCCCTTGGCGCCGGGGTAGCGGGTGCGAAGGCCGGTCAGATCGGCATCCGGATTGTCCTGCGCCTCGAGGTCGGCGACGGCGTTCGCGACCATCTCGTCGGAGTAGGGCACGCCCACGATGCGGAGCGTGCGAAGATGATCGGCCATGTCCTGGTAGGGGAGCGGCCGCATGAGGAAGCCATAGGACGGCATGATCGATTCTGGGACCACGCTCCGGGGATCGGTCAGATGCGCGACGTGCCAGGCATTGGAATATTTGCCGCCCACGCGCGCAAGATCGGGGCCGGTGCGCTTCGATCCCCATTGGAAGGGATGGTCGTACATGCTCTCCGCGGCCAGGCTGTAATGGCCGTAGCGCTCGACCTCGTCGCGGAAGGGCCGGATCTGCTGGCTGTGGCAGACGTAGCAGCCCTCGCGGATGTAGATGTTGCGTCCCGCCAGCTCGAGGGGCGTGTAGGGACGGACTCCCCCCACCTTCTTGACGGTCGATTCGATGGTGTACAGGGGCACGATCTCGACCAGTCCTCCGATGGCAATCGTGATCAGGATGCCGATCAGGAGGACGATGACGTTCTTCTCGAATATTTCGTGCTTGAACATGGCGGTCCCCCCTCAGCGCGCCGCTGCCGTCGCGGGTTGGGCTGCGGGCTCATAGGCCGCCACGTCGCCCCGCGCCGTACGCCACAAATTGTAGACCATGATCAGGGACCCGATCACGAACAGCACGCCGCCCAGCGCGCGTATCACATAGAAGGGGTGCATCGCCTGCACGGTCTCGGCGAAGGAATATTCGAGGAAGCCGAGCGAATCGTACGAGCGCCACATCAGTCCCTGGAGAATCCCCGACACCCACATCGCCGTGATGTACAGCACGATGCCCATCGTCGCGATCCAGAAATGGTAGCTGACGAGGCGCAGCGAGTAGACTTCGCGCCGGCCCCAAAGCCTGGGCAGAATGTGGTAGATCGCGCCGAAGCTCACGAACGCGACCCATCCCAGCGCGCCGGAATGGACGTGGCCGATGGTCCAGTCGGTGTAGTGGCTGAGCGCATTCACGGCCTTGATCGACATCAGCGGCCCTTCGAACGTGCTCATGCCGTAGAAGCCGACCGACGTGACCAGGAAGCGGAGCACCGGATCGGTGCGCAGCTTGTCCCACGCGCCCGAAAGCGTCATCAGTCCGTTGATCATGCCGCCCCAAGACGGCATCCACAGCATGATGGAGAAGGTCATGCCCAATGTCTGCGCCCATTCGGGCAGCGCGGTGTAGTGGAGATGATGCGGGCCGGCCCAGATGTAGAGGAAGATCAGGGCCCAGAAATGGACGATGGAGAGCCGGTAGGAATAGATCGGCCGCTCCGCCCGCTTGGGCACGAAATAATACATCAGGCCCAAGAACCCGGCGGTGAGGAAGAAACCGACCGCATTATGGCCGTACCACCACTGGGTGAGCGCGTCCTGCACGCCGGCGAAGAGGGCGTAGCTCTTGGTGCCGAAGATCGAGACCGGCACGCTCAGGTTGTTGACGATGTGGAGCATCGCGATCGTGACGATGAACGCGAGGTAGAACCAGTTCGCCACGTAGATGTGGGGCTCCCGGCGTTTCATGATCGTGCCCAGGAACACCAGCAGGTACACGACCCACACCAGGGTCAGCCAAAGGTCCGTGTACCATTCCGGCTCGGCGTACTCGCGGCCCTCGGTGATGCCCATCACGTAGCCCGAAGCCGCCAACACGATGAAGAGCTGATAGCCCCAGAACACGAAGGAGGCCACCGCATGCCCGCCGAAAAGCGAGGCCCGGCAGGTGCGCTGCACGACGTAGAATGACGTCCCCAGCAACACGTTGCCGCCGAAGGCGAAGATCACCGCCGAGGTATGAACCGGGCGCAGGCGCCCGAAATTCGTCCACTCGAGACCCAGATTGAACGCCGGATAGGCCAACTCCAATGCGATGTAGAGACCGGCCAGGAAACCGATGACGCCCCAGAAGACGGCGGCGATCATGAACCACCGCACGACATCGTCGTCGTAAGGCAGTGCTTTGGCGGGCGCGGTTCCGGCCCTTGTCGCTGCATTCATGGTGAACCCCCTGCTTTGCATCCGCTGCGTGTGTCGGCGGCGAACCCGGCGGCCCGCCTGCACGCACGGCTTGTCCCGCCCCCGCCGGAATCGGATCCGGCGTCCGAACGCCGCCGCCCAGCGCGCCAGTATACCCCGTCTCGCGTCCCGGCTGTGCGGACCGCGCGAAATATGGCGAGCCCGGTCCTGGTTGGACTTGATCCAGATCAAGCCACGGGATCAAATCCGGCCACGGCGCCATATTCGCCGGCACGCACCCCGAGGCCCGCTGGTCTGGGGGCGGCGATGTGGCGATAGTCTATAATTTCGGCCATGAAAGAACAAAACGCGTTGAAGGGTCGCGCGGCGTGATCGAGCTTGCCCACGATCATATGCACCACGCGCTCCCGCTCGCGGAAGCGGCCGGACCGGGGCTCGCCGCCCTGGTCGCGGCCTTGTTTTCGGCCGGGCTCGCGGGCGGATTCACCCATTGCGCCGGGATGTGCGGGCCGTTCGTCCTGGCGCAGGTTTCGGCCTCGCTCGAGCGGGTCCAGGCCGAGCGGATGAGCGAGCTCACCCGCCTTGCGGGCGCGGCCCTGGTGCCCTATCACGCCGGCCGGCTCACGACCTACATGGGCCTCGGCGCCCTGGCGGGCGGTCTCGTCGGCCGCATCGAGGAAGCGCCCGGGCTCAGGTGGCTCGCGGCCGGCCTGCTTGGCGTGGCCTCGCTCCTGTTCCTGATCCAGGCCGGGGCCCGAATTGCGGGCGCGACGGGCGACCCGGCTCCGGCCTCGGGAGGAGCGCCCCGGCCTGGGGCCAGGCGGTGGTCCGGCCTTTTGGCCCGGACCGGGGACGCATTGGCGCGGATTGCCCGTCCGCTGCTGGCCGCAGGCGGGGGCGCAGCCGGTGTGGCCCGGCGCTATGGGCTTGGAATTGTGCTCGGTTTCCTGCCCTGCGGCCTGTTGTACGGGGCGCTGGCGGCGGCGGCAGGTGCGGGGAGCGCGCTCATGGGTGCCCTCGCCATGGGCGCGTTCACACTCGGCACGGTCCCGGGGCTGCTCGGCGTCGGATGGGCCGGGCATCTGGCGCTGCGGCGCCGGGGAGCCCTGGTGCGGTGGGCCGCGATGGCCCTGTTCCTGGTCAACGCCGCGACGCTTGCCTATCTAGCGGTACGGGCGATGCCCTAGCCGCCGGCCCGGCGCAAGCCCGCAGCCTCGCGGGCAAGGCGGAGAGCGGACGGCTAAACATAATTATAGAATGCGTTCAGGATGCGTTCAGCCGAGGCGGCATATATTGGCGAAACAAGCACTTATTGTAACGGCTGTGACGCGCCTGCTCCTTGAACCCGCCCGGTGTTCGGGGA